>NZ_JBAIYW010000249.1:0-1707 GCF_036763055.1 Desulfovibrio sp. 1214_IL3152
CCCGCGCCCCGCGCCGCGCCATGTATTGCGCATGTCGTCCTGCTCTTCGGGCGTAAAAACACGCACCACACCGTACTCGCCGTCGTAGCCGCCCTGGCGGAAGACCTGTCCCCGGCGCATCCGGGCCACGGCTTCGCCCAGCGGCTCCCAGTGAGCGCGTATTTCCTGCTCGGGCATACGGCAAAGAATATCCAGCTCTGGCCCAAGCTCGCGCAACAGGCTGCCGTAGCGTTCCCGCACCCTGCGCGAGGTGACGCCCACGCCCAGAATTTCCCCCACCACTTCTGCCAGAGGAATAAGGGGGCGGGCTTCAGGCTCATGCTCAAGCAGGGGCGGTTCTTCCCTGTCGGCCAGTTCCCACACGCGGTGCAGCACACCCACCGTAAGCGGCTTGCCGCATTCGGGGCAGATATTGCCGAGCTTGCGCGACTCTCTGGGTTCCAGAACCACGTTGCAGGCGCGGTGGCCGTCCAGATGGTATTTGCCTTCGTCCGGGTAGAATTCCATTGTGCCGAGAAAGCGGCAGTCCAGGGCATCCTGCGGCTGGCGGCGCGCTGTGGCGCGCAATGCTTCAAAGATGCCGGCGTATGAGGGTTGCCCTGCAAAAAGATTGGCCTCACGCCCCAGGTTTGCCCCGGAATGGGCGTCTGAGTTGGACACAAGGGCATAACCGTCCAGCTGGCTCACCAGCCGGTTCATTTCCGGGTCGGAAGAAAGACCGGTTTCAAGGGCGAAAATATGTTCGGAAAGATCGCCGTAACAGTCCGTCAGGCGGTCAAAGCCCGACTTGGAGCCGAAAAGCGCGAACCAGGGGGTCCACACGTGGGCGGGAATCATTACGGCATCCTCGGCGCATTCCAGCATGATTTCCAGCAGATCGCGCGAATCAAGGCCGAGAATGGGCCTGCCGTCCGAGTGCAGGTTGCCGATCTGCTCAAGGCGCAGCGAAAGTTTTTCGGCATCTTCAAGCGTGCGCACATAGATAAGGTTATGCACCTTGCGCACCTTGCCGTGGCGCTTGTAGATGGAGCTGATCTCGGCCTGGAGCATGAAAAGCGGCTTTTCGGCGTTGACGTTCGTTACCGGGCCGCCGGCCAAGACATCAAGCTGCTCCGGCTCGCCCCTGAGGCGATACAGGCCGCTGGCTTCATCCCGTTCAAGCTGTTCTGCCAGTTCCGCCCGCCATTGCGGATGGGTGAAGTCGCCCGTGCCGAGAACGCTGATGCCCTTGCAGCGGGCCCAGGCGGCCAGATGGCGGGCGTTAAGGGCCTTGCTGGTGGCCCGGGAAAAACGGGAGTGAATGTGCAGGTCGGCTATGAAGTTCATATGCGATTCTCTGTCATGATGCGGTGAAAGTGGAGCCGTTGACAAATTTGCTCCTGCCACGCGCGACGCTGGAGCGTGCAACACCTGCAATGCTCGGTTACGGCAGGCAAAAGCCTGTCTGCGCGCATTTCGGGCAAGGATTTTTCTGAAAATCCCTGCAGAGCAGTGAGAGCAATTTCTCTATGAAATTGCTCCAGTTTATTTCATTCGTAAACTGCTCAAGCAGGTTCGCCGGAACTGCCCCGGCGCAGCCAGGGGCAAAAAAGCAAAGCCTCGTCCGTCCAGTGCGGCGTGCCGTCAGAAGAATCGCCGTGCAGATACAGCGGCGCTTCAAGCACCGTATCGTGCGCCGCGCCTTTGCGCGACTCCACCAGCACGCGC
>NZ_JBAIYW010000536.1:0-1706 GCF_036763055.1 Desulfovibrio sp. 1214_IL3152
GCCGGAGTGGAGGGCGTGAGAGGTGTTGTTGTGCCCGTTGTCAGGGGCAGCGGCGTCACGCTCCTCCGCGCTGGCCGGAGTTTGTTCATGGTCGCCGGCAACGGCCAGATCATCCGGAACGAACATGGGGCGCATGGCGCCCATACCCTGCATGTGCGGGGCTTCTCCGGTGCCGTGGATGGTTACGGTTACGGTGGTTTGGGCCGAACCGCCGTGTCCGTCAACCACGGTAACGGTGAATACGTCATCAAGCGTGTCGCCATCGTTGAGGGCCTTTACGGCGGCGGCGTCCTTGTGCAGCACATAGGTGTATGACCCGTCGGGGTTGAGATAGAATGTGCCGTACTGTCCTTCGGTGGTCTGGGCAACGGCCCTGGGCGTGTCCGACTTGTCCGGGTCAGCGATGACAAGCTGGCCGTACATGGCAGAAACGTCGTCCTCCGAGACTGAAAGGTAGGCCTGTTGCACTGTGGGCGCGTCATTGGAGCCGGTGATGGTGAAGGTCAGCGGTGTGGTGATCGATTTGCCGCTGGCGGTAACCTTGACCAGAAAAACGTCCGTGAAGGTTTCGCCTGCACCAAGTTTTTGGCTTTCGCTGATGCCATATGGCGAAAGGTTATAGTTGTAAGTGCCGTTGCTGTTGAGCGTAAGCGTGCCATACTGGCCTTCCGTACCGCTTTGGAGGGAAAAGGCGGGATTGGAGTAGCCGGGAATAAGCAGATTGCCCAGCAGGCTTGTTGTGCCGTCCAGCACTGTGGTGAGGCTGATGCTGCCCAGCAGGCCGCCTGTGATATTCATGGTCAGGGTATTGCTGGCGGTGGCGCCGTGCTCGTCAGTGACAGTGTAGGTGAACGTATCCTTGAGCGTGGCCCCCAGGGTAAGAAGCAGAACTGCCAGCAGACCGGTGTTGAGCTTGTAGGTGTATGAGCCGTCGGCATTCAGGCTGAACCAGCCGTAGCTGCCCGCCTCATTGCTTTTGGCAATAAAGGTGAGGGTATCGCTGGCGATATTGTCAAGCTTGTTGTCCGGATCCGTGGGGGTTGGCAGTTTGCCGCTGTGCAGGCTTGTATCGTTGCCGATGGCTGCTGTGGCGGGGCCGACGGAAGGCGCGTCATTGGTGCCGTTGATCGTGAAGGAAATGGTGCGCGCGGCTATGCCGCCATGCCCGTCGTTGGCCGCCACGGTAAAGCTTTCCACAAGCTTCTCGCCCTGCCCCAGTCCTTGCACGGCAGGCAGGTTGTTGTTGAGCGTATACACGTAGGTTCCGTTGCTGTTGAGCACAAAACTGCCGTACAGGCCGGTTACGTTCTGCGCCTGAAACACGGGTACGTCGCCCGCATCCACGTCAGTGACCGTAAGCGTGCCGGAGGACGTCAGAACGCTGTCTTCCTTGAGAGCAGTTGTAACAATGGGGGCAATGACGGGATTGTCGTTGGTTCCGTTGATCGTGATGACCATGCTGCTGGTGGATGTGGCGCCGTGCTGATCGGTGACGGTATAGGTGAAGGTTTCGGTAAGATGTTGGCCCGCGCCCAGTTGCTGGACGGCAGGCAGGGCGTTGTTGAGGCTGTAGGTATAGCTGCCGTCAGCCAGCAGGGTGAACGAGCCGTACTGGCCGGGGGTGGAGGGCTGAGCCAGAAAGCTCACCGTATCCCCGGCGTCCACATCCGCAGGCGTGGGAAGCGAGCCGCTGATGCCGGCCTGAT
>NZ_JBAIYW010000020.1:0-1704 GCF_036763055.1 Desulfovibrio sp. 1214_IL3152
TGCTGCTGGACGGCGACCGGACCGCGCCCGACAACAGCCCAAAAGACCCGCTGTAGCGGCAAAAAAGGCAATCCAAACAATGCGGTTGACGGATTGGGGCTTTACAGGCATATAGCCGGACTTTGCGCCCGTGAGCGGCAGACCGCGCCGAGGCGCTTTTTGTGTGATGGGACGTGACCGGGCGGCGCTGCCGCGCGGATTTTCTTTTGACCCCCTATCTTGCTGGAGAGGGAAGAGCTATGGCGAATATCCTTATCATCGGCGCGGGTGGCGTCGGGAGCGTGGTTGTCCACAAATGCGCCCAGGTAGCCGCAAACAGCGGCACGTTTAACAAAATAACCCTTGCCAGCCGCACGGTTTCGCGTTGCGACGCCATTGCGCAAAGCGTAAAGGCCCGCTACGGCGTTAACGTGGCTACCGCCAAGGTGGACGCGGACAACGTGCCGGAGCTTTGCCAGCTCATCCGCAGCGTCAAGCCCGACCTTGTGTGCAACGTGGCCCTGCCCTATCAGGACCTGCACATTATGGACGCCTGCCTTGAATGCGGCGTCCACTATGTGGATACGGCCAACTATGAGCCGCTGGACACCGCCAAGTTCGAGTACAAGTGGCAGTGGGCCTATGCGGACCGCTTTCGCGAGGCAGGGCTTACCGCCCTGCTCGGTTCCGGTTTTGACCCCGGCGTGACCAACGTCTTCGCCGCATGGGTCATGAAGCACGAACTGGACGAAGTGCACGTGCTGGACATCATCGACTGCAATGCGGGCGACCACGGCCAGCCCTTTGCCACCAACTTTAACCCCGAAATCAACATCCGCGAGGTCACCGCGCGCGGCCGCTACTGGGAACGGGGCGAGTGGGTGGAAACCGACCCCCTGTCCTGGTCAATGAACTTTGACTTCCCCAGCGGCATCGGCAGCAAAAAATGCTTTCTCATGTACCATGAGGAACTGGAATCTCTGGTCAAGAACCTCAAGGGCCTGCGCCGCGCCCGCTTCTGGATGACCTTCTCCGAGAACTATCTCAACCACCTGAAGGTGCTCGGCAATGTGGGCATGACCCGCATTGATCCCGTGAACTTTCAGGGGCAGGACATTGTACCCATCCAGTTCCTGTCCAAGCTTCTGCCCGACCCGGCTTCCCTCGGCCCCCTGACCAAGGGCAAGACCTGCATCGGCGACCTCATGCGCGGCGTCAAGGACGGCAAGGAAAAGACCGTTTACATCTACAATATCTGCGACCATGAAGAGTGCTACGCCGAAGTCGGCTCACAGGCCATTTCCTACACCACGGGCGTGCCTGCCATGATCGGCTCCAAAATGGTGGCCGAAGGCGTGTGGCGCAAGCCCGGCGTGTGGAATATGGAGCAGTTTGATCCCGATCCCTTCCTGGCGGACCTGGGCAAGTACGGCCTGCCCTGGCAGTGTGTGGATGTGACCGGAAAAATATAAGGGGACGCCTGCGCGGCGGGCGAGGGGAGATTTGGCCGCCTGCGCGGCGGGCAAAGAGGTGGAATGGTTCGGCCTTCGAAAGGGAATGCTGCCGCCCTGCGGGACGGGAGATTTTCTGTTTCTGTTCTATTGGCCGCCTGCGCGGCGGGCGGCAAGCGGTGAAAGAGGCTTGGTCTTTGCGATGGGTTTGTGTTGCCCTGCGGGCGCGGAGGCTTTTTCTTTGATCTTGTTTGGGACGCCTGCGCGGCGGGCA
>NZ_JBAIYW010000274.1:0-1696 GCF_036763055.1 Desulfovibrio sp. 1214_IL3152
TTACGGGGCATGCCGCTCCCGTCAGGCCGTCCAGCATCTGATCCACGGCGGCATCTGTGTGCCGGGGGGACTGGGGTTTCGTGGTACGCTGCGGCGGCTGCGGCGGAATATCAAGAGAATTCAGTAGATTGTCAACGTCACCCATGCCGGGCATGTGCAGTTTTTCGTTGGGGTCCACAATGTGGCCGCCGGGCGCAACGGCAGTTTCTGCCCCGGCAGGCTTGTCGGCCTGCTGAGCCGCTGTGTTGTCTGTTGCTGTATCGGCAGCCGCAGCGAATGACATTTCGCCTTCGGCGGGAAAATCTTCGTTATCGTCCCTGGCTTCCATCTGCGCCAGCAGGTCGTCAATTTCCGCATCGGTCTGGCGGCCTTCTTCATTCAGGCTGCGCATATGCGAATGCAGACCATTCTGGTCATCATCAGTTTGAGCGGGTTCGGCCTGTTCGGCCTGTTCGTTGGCCGCCGGAACCTCGCCTTTTTCGATAAGTTCTGTCAGGTCGATGATTTCTTCAGTATTTTCATGGGCGTTTTGGGCAGCCATGCGCGACCTCATGGGGTTAGGAACAATCGGCTCCGGGGCCGGAAGGGCGGGATTTGTCGCCAGTACGCGGTATGGTGGCCGCTGGTCGTGCCGCCGGAGCGAACCACGTGCAAAGCCACGGTTTTTCGTATCAGGTTATGAGAAAAGACGCAAACGCACAACTGGTGAACGCAACGGCGTGGCGGGCGTCTGTTCACTGCCAGACTGCCGCGCAAAAAAACGGCCACCCGGAAGGATGGCCGTTTGTACTTGCGGGCGGCTGCTCACGCAGCCGCTGGTGCAATTTCAAAAAAAATTGCACTAGTCCTTTTTGTCTTTCTTGAGCCAGGGCATCATGCTGCGCAGTTCTTTGCCCACTTTTTCGATCTGATGTTCAGATTCGTTGCGGCGGGTGGTAAGAAACATGGGATACTTGGCGCGGGCCTCAAGAATGAAGTTGCGCGCAAACACGCCGCTCTGGATGTCCTTGAGCACGGCCTTCATCTCTTTTTTCACCTCATCGGTGATCAGGCGGGGGCCGGTGACGTAGTCGCCGTATTCAGCGGTGTTGCTGATGGAGTAGCGCATGCGCGAAAGGCCGCCTTCGTACATGAGGTCCACAATGAGTTTCATTTCATGCAGGCATTCAAAGTAGGCCATTTCAGGTTGGTAACCGGCTTCCACCAGGGTTTCAAAGCCGGCCTTGATCAGTGCGGAAACACCGCCGCACAGCACGGCCTGCTCGCCGAAGAGGTCGGTTTCAGTTTCTTCGCGGAAGGTGGTTTCAATGACGCCGGAGCGCGCGCCGCCCACACCCTTGGCATACGCCAGGGCCATCTGAAGGGCCTTGCCGGTGGCGTCCTGCTCAATAGCCACGAGGCAGGGTACGCCGCCGCCCTCGGTGTAGGTGCGGCGCACCAGGTGGCCGGGACCCTTGGGAGCGATGAGGAATACGTCCACATCCTTGGGCGGCTGGATCTGGCCGAAGTGGATGTTGAAGCCGTGGGCGAACAGCAGGGCCTTGCCTTTGGAAAGGTTGGGCTTGATGTCGTTTTCGTAAACGGCGGCCTGCACTTCGTCGGGCAGCAGAAGCATAATCAGGTCGGCCTGGGCGGCGGCCTCAGCAGCGGAAACCGGATCAAAGCCGTGTTCCTTGGCCAGTTCGTAGTTGGCGCC
>NZ_JBAIYW010000372.1:0-1695 GCF_036763055.1 Desulfovibrio sp. 1214_IL3152
CGCGCGAAGCGCCGTTGCCTTCCACCAGAACCTCGGCCTCATCAGCGGCCTTGGCGTCCACCTCGCGGCGGCGCATGAAAATGGTGGTGGGATGCTGCTCCAGATCTTCGTTCCAGCGGGTTTCGGGGCGGGCCTGCACGAACCAGAGCTTGTCATTGGCGTCAATGCAGAATTCCGTATCCATAATCATGCCGCCGTAAGACTTGCTCACGGCGCGCACGCCCTGGGCCACGCGCTCGGCCTGGCTCAGAGAAAGCGCCCAGCGCAGAGCCTCAAGCTCAGGCACTTCCACTTCTTTGGTTCCGCCCCTTTCATCATAGATGATCTTCATGTCCTTGCAGCCCATCTGACGGATGACCACTTCGCCGCCGTCGTCGCGCTGGAAGACATAAAGCTTGTCGGGCGTGACCTTGCCGCCCACCACGGCCTCACCAAGGCCATAGCTGGCGTCGATGCTCACAAGCTCCCTGCGGTCCGTACCACGGCAGCCAGTGGCGGTATCAGCGGAAAACGCCGTGCCGGAAATCACCGGATTGATCATCTGCATCATGCAGACGGACAGGGAAGTGTGCTCAATGGCCCATTCTTCCTTGGCATTTTCGGCAATGGATTCATCACCCGTTTCTTCGGCCTTCGCCAGCGCGTCCAGAATGGCCTCGCGGCGATAGGTCATGGAGCGCAGGTTATAGGCCGAGGCGCAGTCCCAGTGATAGGCTTCCACAACCCTGTCTTCACCCACCATGTTGAGATAGGTGTCCTGAAGGCCGGCAAAAGCCTTTTTGCGTGAATCTTCACCGGCGGCGGAAGACCGCACGGCCACAGGGGTCATGTCATCGGCGTTATCACGACAGATTTCACGGTAGGCGCTGCGCACGGCTTCGCAGACTTCGGCGGGAAGTTCCACCGAAAGGATGGCGGCCTGCACCATAACGGAGCGCTTGCGCAACTGATCGATACCTTCGGGAGAGGTGGCAAAACCTTCTACAATATTATTGATAAAGGTACGCAGTTTGGTGTGTGACTGTTCCCCTTCGGCCTTGGCGGCCTGATGGATCTGGCGGCCAAGCTGGCGCACGAACTTTTGCAGAAAATCCGGGTCCTGGTTGATTTCCGGGTCGTTCCAGTCGATGCGGCCGTATTCGCGGTCCACAACGCTGCGCACAACGCGCCCGTTGACCTTGGTTTCATCCAGAAGCTGGTGAAAAGCCAGAGAAGATATGGCACGAAAATACGGAGCCTGAATACCTTCTATCTGGCTGATTAACGCCGTGTTATAGTTCTTACCACCAACAAGCAATTCCGCTTCGGGTCCAATCTGCACAATGTCAGCGCCGTTAAGCACCAGCTTTTTCTGGCCGGCTTCGGGCGCGTGTCCCTTGGTTTTGTTTTGCGCAGGTTTGGCGGCGGTACTCTTACCCATGTCTTCCTCCGGTTTGGGAAACAGAAGCATTGCAACCTTGAAAATTGTATATCGGCATCAAAAAACTGTCCACAAATTCCCGCATCTCCCGAGAGAATCCGGTTTTGGGGGTGCAAGCCGGACAATCCGGCCCGCTCCCCGTCCGCACCCTAGAGCAGATTAACTTTGAAAATATACATTTTCAAAGTTTAAAACACGCTCGCTTCGGCGTTTAACCGCGCAAATAAATTGCGCTTACGCCTTCGCGGCGGGCGTCTGCTCGCGCAGTCGCCAGA
>NZ_JBAIYW010000436.1:0-1679 GCF_036763055.1 Desulfovibrio sp. 1214_IL3152
GATGTTGGCGCATTCCGGCCGCTTCGCCATCGCCTCCCACCCCTGGGACGAACCGTTCATCCGGGCTGCGGAAGCCGCCAAAGGCAAGCCTTTTACCCTGCTGACCCCGAAAATCGGCCAGCCGGTCTGGCTGGACGGACGGGAACAGGCGTTCGGCCGCTGGTGGGAAGGCATCAAATAGAACCAAGCACAGGAGCATATATGGAATACAGAACGTTTCCCAAAGGCGGGGAGAGAATAAGCACTGTCGGCATCGGCGGTTCAAAGCTGCATGCCGTGTCACACGAGACCATGAAAACCATGGTTGATTACGCCATCGCGAATGGTATCAACATCATCGACCTGGCCACGGAGACCGCCGAAGTCTTTCCCAAGGTGCGTAAAGCCCTTGCCGGGCGCAGGGACAAGGTGATGCTGGCCCTGCATCTCGGCCTGACCTTTCAGGAAGACGGCCAGTACAAGCGGACGCGCGATCTTGAAGAGGTCAGGCGCGGTTTCGAGAAACAGCTGGCCGATCTGGATACCGACTACGCGGACATCGCCTACATCCACTATGTGGACGATTTCGACGATTACGAGCGGGTCTTCGCGGAGGGCACCTATAATTTCGGCCTGCAGTTGAAGCGCGAGGGCAGGATCAAGAAACTCGGTTTCGCCTCCCACCGGGTGGACGTGGCCAGGAAATTCCTGGAGCAAGGCGATTTCGACCTGTTCATGTTCAGCATCAACCCGGCCTACGACCTCGACCCGGTGGCCAACAACCCGCTGGAAGAGGACTGGAGCGCCATGAATTCCCTGAACGTGGCAGAGGAACGGGTAGCACTCTACCGCCTGGCCGAAAAACTCGGCGTGGGCATCACTGTCATGAAGCCGCTCGGCGCCGGCCGCCTGCTGGACGGCCGCACCTCGCCCTTCGGGCGGGCGCTGACCGTGCCCCAGTGCCTGCAATATTGCCTGGACCGCCCGGCCGTGCTTTCCTGTATGCTCGGCGCGGACTCGGTGGAGAACCTCACTGACTGGATCGCCTATTACGATTCCACCCGCGAAGAGCGCGACTACGCCTTTATCGCGGACCTGCACTTCGAGGAAATGCTCGGCAAATGCGTGTACTGCAACCATTGTCTGCCCTGTCCGGTCAACATCGACATCGCCCGGGTGAACAAGTTCCTGGATCTGGCCCAGGTCGGCGACGAACTGGCTCGGCAGCATTATCTCGCCCTGGAACACAAGGCCGGGGACTGTATCCAGTGCGGCTCCTGCGAGGGCAACTGCCCGTTCCAGGTGCCCGTGCGCGACAAAATGAAAGAAGCCGCCGAACTCTTCGGAGCGTAGGCGCTACCTGAGGATATCTTCTTGCCTTATCAGACTGAAAACAAACTGGCCGCATTGCACGCCCGGCTGGGTGCTCTGGCCCGGGATGGATGGATCGCCGTCGCCTTTTCCGGCGGACTGGACAGCCGCTTTCTCGCCCATGCCGCCAAGCTGGGCGGTCTTCGCCCGTTGCTCCTGCATGCGGAGGGACCGCACATAGCGGCTGCGGAAACCGCCTTTGCCCTGGAATGGGCCCAGGAAAACGAGTTCGATTACCTGCTGCTCGCCGCTAATCCCCTGGAGGTTCCGGAAGTGGCGGCCAACGGCCGCATGCGCTGCTACCATTGCAAGCACGCCCTGTTCTCACG
>NZ_JBAIYW010000535.1:0-1678 GCF_036763055.1 Desulfovibrio sp. 1214_IL3152
TCTGGCGGCTGCGTGAGCAGTCGCCCGCCGCAAAGATGCAAGCGCAATTTACTTGCGCGGTTAAGCATCGAAGCGAGCGTGACTTAAACTTTGAGAATGTACATTCTCAAAGTTAATCTGCTCTAGCAGACAACAGCAAACCGAGTGAGGGAGAAGGTGAACAGCCATAAGAAGCCCGGCAAGCCGGGATGCTGCAAAAATCACGTGTCAAAGCGCGTTGTGCGGCCACACCGGAACCCGCATATTCCTGTAATGACACATCGCTGCCTGCGACAATTTCAACCATTTTAACGGAGAAATTTATGCAATTCTATGCTGTTAACGGAAGCCCCAGAAAAAAATGCAATACAGCCACGGTGCTGGACAAGGCACTTGAAGGCGTGACCGCTGCCTGCCCCGAAGCGCAGACAGAAATGCTGCATCTCTATGACTACAATTACAAGGGCTGCATAAGCTGTTTTGAATGCAAGCGGCTTGGCGGCAAATCATACGGCCGGTGCGCCGTGCGCGACGAACTGGCCCCGGTGCTGGAAAAACTTTCTCTGGCGGACGGCATCATTTTTGGCTCACCCATCTATTTCAAGGGCATCACAGGGGAAATGCGGTCATTTTTTGAGCGCTTCCTTTTCCCCTATCTCGTATATGACGCCGAATATTCTTCCATCGCCCCCAAAAAGATGAAGACGGCCTTTATCTATACCATGAACGTTACTGAAAGCTTCATGAACGAGATGCATTACCCCGAACACCTTGGCGGCATGGAGTATTTTACGGGCAGGATGCTGACCCCGCCCGCCGTGCTCTACGTCAACGACACCTCCCAGTTCACGGACTACAGCAAGTACAAGGTGGAATGCTTTTCTGAAGAAGCCAAACTGAAGCGCAGGAAAGAGGTTTTTCCGCAAGACTGCCAAAAAGCCTTTGAACTGGGCATGAACATGGCCCGCGCCTGATCGGCTTTTCCCGTCGCTACAGACGCGGCGTGATAGCGGGGCGGGCCTGGCGCGGTTCTAGAGCAGTTTATGAATGAAATGAGTTAACTGCTCTGCAAGGATTTTCCTGAAAATCCTTGCCACGAAATGCGATCAGGCAGGCTTTTGCCTGCCGTAAACGGCGCGGCCACCCACCGGGCTACCGCTGGCAATGCGGGCAAAAGACAGTGCCCCGCCCCGCCACTCTGCCCTTTTCAAGAGGGCGTCCGCAGCTTTTGCACTTTTGTCCGCCGCGCCCGTACACCGCAAAAGTATTTTGAAAGGCTCCCACATTGCCATCGGCATCCCTGTAGTCACGGATGGAACTGCCGCACTGGGATATGGACAGCAAAAGCACGTCCCGCAGGCATTGCAAAAGGCGGTGGGCCTCAGTCCGCGTAAGCTCCGAGGCTTTTCTGCGCGGATCAATGCCTGCGGCGAACAGGCTTTCATCCGCATAGATATTGCCGACCCCGGCCAAAATTTTCTGGTCCAGCAGCACGGCCTTGATGGCGGAACGTTTTTGGGCAATGCGTTCCGCAAAGGCCGCCTCTGTGAGCTCCAGAGGCTCTGAACCAAGATCACGCCAGAAAGGCCAGTTAGCAAACACGCCCGGCGTACCTGCCAGCAGGGTTCCAAACGCGCGCACGTCGTCAAAAAACAGGCGGCGCTCGTCGGTGGGCGAACAGGCCTGGGACGCGGGCATG
>NZ_JBAIYW010000543.1:0-1676 GCF_036763055.1 Desulfovibrio sp. 1214_IL3152
GCCGCCCCTGCCCGCTGACCCTGGCGATCGCAACCGCACAAGTCCTGTGGCTTTTACGGGCAACCGCTTTGAATTCCGCGCGCTCGGCTCCAGCCAGTCCGCCGCGGGCTCCATCACGGCGCTTAACGTCATGATGGCAGATTCTCTGGGTTTTGCCGCCGACTGGCTCGAAAAAGAGCTGGCTCAGGGCAGCGATTTCAAAACAGCCCTGGAATCTTTTATCAGTCACGTCATTGAAGAGCACAGCGCCGTGATCTTTAACGGCGACGGCTACTCCGAGATCTGGCACAAAGAGGCCGTGCGGCGCGGGCTGCCGAACCTGCGCACCACTCCTGAAGCCCTGCCGGAGCTTACACGCCCTGAAGTGATTGAAATCTATGAAAAGACAGAGGTGCTCAATCGGGCGGAACTCAAGGCCCGGCAGGACATCTATCTGGAGCAGTACTGCAAAACCGTGCGCACCGAGGCCAATCTGACCATACGCATAGCCCGTACGGTCATTTTCCCCGCGGCCATGCGCTACCAGGGCGAACTGGCGTCCACGGCGGCCAGCATGCAGGCCATCGGCATGCAGCCGAAAACCTTCACCCTTGAAGAAGTGACCGCCCAACTGCGGCAAATGCAGGCCGCTATCATGACCCTTGAAAATGTGCTGACCGAGGTGGACGCGCAGGGATTGGGCATGGAAGCAGCACGCCGTTACTGTAACGAGGTGCTGCCGTGCATGAACGAGGTGCGCCGCCACGCCGACATGCTGGAAACGCGCGTTGCCGATGACCTGTGGGCGTTGCCCAACTATCAGGAGATACTGTTCGGCAAATAGGCCAGAACAAAGCTGCCTTGAACTTGTCCTTACGGTTTCCCCGGCCTTTTTCACGACGTGTGTTTCACGGTACACGGCTTTTGTGAAAGAGGCCGGGGTTGTCTGCTGTTGATCGGGGCTTCGGGCGCAAACCGGCTCCGGCGTCGCGGCTTGTTTTTTTGTTGCGCGCGAAATTTGTTGTTGACAGGCGTACGACCGCTGTGTAGTTTTTTAAAAAATTGTAAGGAACGTATTTTTATGAGCACTTTCCCCAACACCATTGTTTGCAGCTATCAGGGCTGGTGGTGGCGCATTGAGCAGCGTGGGGGAGACGTGCGGGCTAAATAGTTCCGATACGTAGGTATAGCTGTATGCAGGCGCCGTCTCCCTTGGGAGGCGGCGCTTTTTTGTTTGTTCTAAAAAAACTGAAGGATCGGCAGATGAAAGAGAACGGTGACAAGTTGCATTTGCTTACGTTGCGACAGTCCGCCCGCTGGCTGCCGGCGGATATGGATACACCCATCAGCCTGTTTATGGGCATGGTGGGCGCCGGTAACGGCATTTTGCTGGAAAGCGCCGAGGTGGACGGCCGCTGGGGGCGTTACAGCATTCTTGCCTGCGATCCGGCTCTTTTCATCGCCTGCCGCGATGGTCTGCTGGCGCTGGATGTGAAAGACCCGCGGCTTGATGCGCTCACGGCTTTTGAAGGTCGCCCTTTTGTGGAAGGGCTGCGCGCCCTCATGGCCGCCCTGGATGTGCGGCCGCCTGAAAATGCCGCAAACCTGCCGCCCATTACCCGCGCCCTGTACGGCTACCTTGGCTTTGGCATGGCGGGGCTGTTCAATCCCGTGCTGGCAACCGTCATGCCGGAAAA
>NZ_JBAIYW010000293.1:0-1676 GCF_036763055.1 Desulfovibrio sp. 1214_IL3152
GCCGGTGGCTTTCACACTGTCTGTGGTCATGCGCGAGTCCTGCTCCCCTGCGGAACGCCCCGCCGCTTTGCGACCTGCTCCGGCTTTTTTGCGCGTCGTGTGCTGTGCCATGCCTTGCGTACCCTCTTCGGGCTGAAAATTCTGTTTCATCCTTGAAGTGTAGTTCGGTGGCGGACGCTTGTCTAGAAAATATCATGAAAACCGGACTTCATTGAAAACCGAAAAAACTGATAAAAGAGGCTTCCGCGCTCAAACAGCGAAAACCAGAACCCGTCCCGGCGACACACGCCGGGCAGAACCGGCTTGCATGAAAACTGCCGGGCAGCGGCCATATGCCACGCAACCGCGGCGGCTTTCAAACCGGACCGCCTTGACCCGCGCCTCTTGCCCCGCAGGCAACACTTGCCCCACGAAAGCGAAGAGGTTAATATCGGGCTGCCGAAAGAGACATACCGCACTGCTGCAGCGGGTTCCACTTCTCGCGCGCAGATTCATACCTATATAAGGAACTCATCATGGCCGTTGCCGCTTTTCCTCTTGGCCCTCTGCAGACCAACAGCTACCTCATTCATAACGACACCAGGGCCGTGGCTGTCGATGTGGGCGGCGACCCCGCGCCCATGCTCGAATACCTGAGCAACCACCACCTTGCTCTGGACGCCATCTGCATAACCCACCGCCATTTTGACCACATGTACGGCGTGGCCGAACTGGCCGCCGCCACGGGCGCGCCCGTTTACATGCCGCAGGGTGACGACAGCCTTGCCGACACCGAATCCGGCAAGGGGGGCATATGGGGCTTCCCCCCGGTGCCGGATTTCAAAAGCAGCCCCATGCCGACGGGCAAGACAAGCATGGGCGGCATGGACTGCGAAGTGCTGGAAACTCCGGGGCATACCCCCGGCGGCGTTTCGCTGTACTTTCCCGAAGAACAGGTGGTCTTTACCGGCGACGCCCTGTTTTACCGCTCCATAGGCCGCACGGATTTTCCGGGCGGCGACCATGACACGCTGCTGCGTTCAGTGCGGGACGTGCTGTTCAAGCTGCCTGCGGAAACGGTTGTCTATCCCGGCCACGGCCCTGCCAGTAAAATAGGCGATGAGGCCGCCAACAATCCTTTTTGCGGTGAGTTCAGGCCATGAGTAATCCTGTAGCGCTTCTATGCAGTCCGCACCCCGGCGGCGTTTCAGACGCTGTGGCGCATCTTGTTGCCGCAGGCATGGCTGAAGCCGGGGCCGAAATGCAGATTGTTCCTTTACGCGACTACGCTTTTGACGGTTGTACAGACTGCGGCGGCTGTACCGCCCCCCCGCACCACTGCACGCTTGCGGGCAAAAATTGCAATGGCCGGCTGGACAGGGCTGAAGAAATCTTTGCGCTCATTGAGTCCGCCCCGCTGCTTTTTATTTCGGCACCCATTTATTTTTACGCCCTGCCCGCGCATTTCAAGGCCCTTATCGACCGTACGCAGCGCTTCTGGTCGGCGCAGAACCACACGCCGGCCGGCAGGCTGCCCCGGCCTCCGGTCAAGACAGCCCTTGTGAGTCTTGTGGCCGGCAGACCACGGGGAAAGCAGCTTTTCACCGGCTCCCTGCTCACCCTGCGCTATTTTCTTTCTCCGCTCAATGCGGCCATCAGCGAAACACGGCTGCTGCGGGGGCTGGAGCGGGTCAAAG
>NZ_JBAIYW010000063.1:0-1669 GCF_036763055.1 Desulfovibrio sp. 1214_IL3152
TCCCGGCATTCCCTGCGGAACGCCGGGGCGCGGAAAAGGCCGGGACGGAGCGTCTAGTTGCCATTGGGCGGCGTAACCAGCGGCAGTTCGGGGTTGCCCGGATTGGGCATCATGGGATCACCGGGAGCGCCCATGGGGCCTCCGCCCATACCACGGTTGGGGCGCATGCCGGAAGAGTGGTCTTTCATAAAGGCGCTCCACTCATCAATGGAGATGAAGCCGTCGCCGTCCTGGTCAATGGCCACAAAGGCTTCGTCGCGCATGTTGGGAAAAAGCGCCTTGAATTCTTCGCGGCTGACCTTGCCGTCCTTGTTGGTGTCCATTTGGCTGTATTTGTCGGCCGAGCCGCCTCCGCCACCCATGCCGGGCATGGCTTGCGCCGGAGACGCCATAAGAATAATGGCGGCCAGCAGCGGCAGCAGGGACAGTTTGAGCAGGTCCGGAATATCGGGCAGATTCAGGGTGCGCGTCATGAGATTCTCCTTGAGATTGCTGATGCCGCGCGGCCTTATGCCGGGCGGAGCCGTACCCCTTGCGGGGAGACGGCAGGCACGCCGAGCGGCGGCCCATACTTGTAAATAAGCTTGCAAAAAGCGTTGGCAAGCACGTATGCGCCATGCCGTACGCACTATTTTTCATACAGCGTGTTTTACGCCGTGTTATGAGAACGGTTTGCCTTTTGAGGCGGTGTTTTGCTGAAGGGCCCTGCCTGAATGAAGCAACGCCGTCAAACGGCATACATCAGCGTTTTCCAAACGCTCACTGCTCTATTCGTGGCGAAAGCCCGCCCCTTCTTTTTCCATACGCTCAATGCACAGGGTCAGGTTGTCCGGTTCGCCCGTGCGGTGGTCATCGGGATACAGCAGTGCGCCCATATAAAAAATGGATCCAAGCCGCAGGGCTGTGCGCGCGCTGGCTGAAAAATTTTCCAGGGCCATAGCCACGTTGAAGCGCAGCTCGCCGGGCAGAAATTCCAGCATGGGTTTGGCATCATCGCCCAAGGATGCCAGCAGTTCGGCCTTTTGGCGCATGGCGGCATTATGGCCGGGGGTATCACCGGCGTCAAGATATTGCAGGGCCTGCGCCTGGGCCTGCATCACCTGGGTATGGCGTTGGCGAAGCCACTGGGTAAGCTGGCCCAGGGCGGGATTGGCGGATTGCTCTTGGCTCATGCGTCCTCCTTGGTTTCTCCGGTTTCCGGGGCATTCCGGTGGGGACAGCATACTCCTTTGCGTTCTTTCTGTATATGGAAAGCGTTGCGCTTGAGCTTTGCAGCCCGGTAGCGTCCGCTCCCGCCCGGCCCGCCTAGAGCAGATTAACTTTGAGAATATACATTCTCAAAGTTTAAGGCACGCTCACTTCGGCGTTTAACCGCGCAGATAAACTGCGCTTACGCCTCCGTAGCGAACGTCTGCTCACGCAGACGTCCGAGCAATTTAACTTTTAAATTGCTCTAACCGTACGGCCTTTTTCATGGTGGCCCTGCCTGCGGGCAACAGGCCCGGCAGGGCATCACCCCTGACCAATACGGGCAGGGACGGCAAAACCACGCTCTCCCGGTGCGGCGGCAGCCTGCCGGGAGAGCGTGGTTTTTATGGCGTCTGCGCAGGTGGCCGCAAGGGTTCATTTGGCCGCTTGCGTATGCGGCCTTTTCATCTTTTGCCTGGCA
>NZ_JBAIYW010000137.1:0-1669 GCF_036763055.1 Desulfovibrio sp. 1214_IL3152
CGGAAGCTGGCGCTGGCGCAGTTCGGCAGGCAGAGACGCCGCGTTCGGCTTTGGTTCCGCCTGGCCTGTTTCTGCGCCCGAATCTGTTTCAGCCCGCCCTGTTTCTGCGGAACTTTCACTTTGCGGGGAGGTTTCCGGTGGCGGCCCGTCTTTTTCCGGCGGCAGCGCGCCGATGTTGTGTGGTTGCTCGTGCGCCGGATTGTGTGCAGGGGAGGAAAGACTGTCGGTACGTTCATCCGCAAAAGCGGGAGGTTGGCTCAAAACTGCCATTGCAAGCAGCAGGCTCAACAGTGCGGCATTGCGCATATCATATCGCTGAACGGCGTGTGGCGCCGGTAAAGTGTTTGTTTGCGACCCAGAAAGGCATGCCTCGTAACGGCGTGCTGTTGCTTCCTGGGCTGTTTTCTGCTTACCTGTGAAACGACACGGCAGAACTTGGGCGTCGCTGTAATGAAAGGCGTGCCGATTTCAGGTACAGCATTCCGGCGGCGGCAGCAAGTTTTCTGCATACAGGCGGGTATGCCCCGCCAAAGGAGATGGCATGAAAAAACGTGCTATTGCTGAACTGGTCACTGGGCGCAAGGCTGTTGACGGCGCGGGCGTACGGCTTGTGCGTGTGCTTGGATCACCCACGGTGCGCTCTTTTGATCCTTTTCTTATGCTTGACGCCTTTGATTCTCAAAATCCCGACGACTACATCAAGGGTTTTCCCACCCATCCCCACCGGGGCATAGAAACGTTCACCTATCTCATGCGCGGGCGCATTGACCATGAAGACAGCCTGGGCAATGCAGGAAGCATTGTTGACGGCGGCTGCCAGTGGATGACGGCGGGCAGCGGCATCCTGCATCAGGAAATGCCCCGGCCCTCACGGCATATGCTCGGCCTGCAGTTGTGGATCAACCTGCCCCGCGACCGCAAGATGGTGGACCCGGAATACAGGGATATCAGGGCCGACATGGTTCCGGTGGCGGAAGAAGGCGGCGCCCGTGTGGCCGTTGTGGCCGGTGAGTACAAGAATGTGGCCGGAGCCACGCGCGGCGACCATGTAGATGTGACTTTTCTGGATATAAGCCTCAAACCCGGCGCGCTCTGGAGCATGGAAACCAACCCGAAGGAAACGGTCTTCGCCTATATGGTGGAAGGCGAATGCGAACTGCCCGGCGATGGCGGGGTGATTCCGCACCGAAACGCCTGCCTGTTCACGCCCGGCGACAGCCTGAGCCTTGTGGGCGGGGCCGAAGGCGCGCGTTTTGTACTGGTTTCCGGCGCGCCCCTGCACGAACAGGTAGCTTGGGGCGGTCCCATTGTCATGAACACGGACGAGGAACTGAGGCAGGCTTTTTTTGAACTGGAAGACGGCACGTTCATCAGGCATGCCCCGCATGGCAGAGCGGGCTGACACTGCGAATGCAGCGGCCATGCGGGGTGAAGCTGCCGGTGCAGACCATGTTTCACTCCGCATGCATGTGGGCGTATCTTGTATCTCACTGTTTTTCTGTGATTTACCAGCTTGACAGGTCTGGGGTCCGGGCTTAACGAAAAATGCGGCCCCCGGTGAAAATGGAGTAACGTCATGCATACATCGTTTTGTGCATTTTTCCGTCACGGCGCTGTGGCCCTTCTGGCTGCGGCAGCCGTCGTCTGCGCTTCTGCCGCGCCGCAAGCG
>NZ_JBAIYW010000565.1:0-1669 GCF_036763055.1 Desulfovibrio sp. 1214_IL3152
GTATCCTGCCGCATGGCAGGCTTTTGCGCGGGCGTACTCATAAAGGGTTTGCTGCCGAACGAGCGTCCGCCACCCATGCGGGCGGCTTCGGCGCAGTCGGGCATGGCAAGCATGATGGAACAGCAGAGAAAAAACGCAGCGGTCAGAAAGGCACTCAATTTCATGAACAGCTCCCGGGAGGGGGTTGTTGGTTGCAGGGTGCGCTGGTCGCACGGTCTGATCAGCCTTTCTGACTATAAACATTGTGACAAAAAAGGCAAGAGCATGAAATCCACTTTGCATAAAATAAGAA
Source organism: Desulfovibrio sp. 1214_IL3152 (assembly GCF_036763055.1). Taxonomy (NCBI): domain Bacteria; kingdom Pseudomonadati; phylum Thermodesulfobacteriota; class Desulfovibrionia; order Desulfovibrionales; family Desulfovibrionaceae; genus Desulfovibrio; species Desulfovibrio sp. 1214_IL3152. Next base: position 293 of record NZ_JBAIYW010000565.1, read on the forward strand.
GTGTAGAAAAGATATGCGTGTATTGCGGTGGTGCAATGTGTTAAAATGATAATATTTATTAACGTAATATCGTTGTTGTTTTTGGTAAAAAAAGTAAAAATAATTATGATTGAAATGTATAGTATATTTGAAAAGAGTCTTAATTTGTTTAGATGCTGGAAGTGTGAAGATAAAAATGGTTTCTGATGGTTTTAAGTTGATGTTGTACATTTGTTTTTGTGCATATTCATTTTTCAAATGGTACACTGTTTATAGTGAGATGCGTTGTTATCCACTGTCTTTTTTATCCGCCATAACTGCTGTGATCCGCTTGATGTCTGTGTTTTTCATGCCGTTGGCATACAGCATGTTTGTTCTGTGCAGCAGATTTGTAGGAAATATTGCCGGTCACAAGCGCAAGTCTTGCGCAGGAATCTGCGGCAGCGTTGGGGAGACGCATCGGTTGGCCGGTTTGCGTTCAAGATGCGCTTTGCGCCTGGCAAAAAAGTCGGCAGGCCGCGTAAGCGGCCTGCATCAAAAGTCTCTTGGGCAGGTCCTCAGGCAAGCCTGAGCGGCAGCGGCAAGAGAGACCGACGTTGTGCCGGATCAGCGCTTGCGCGCGTCGGCAGCACCGTCCACATAAAGCCAGAACACCGCCCCAAGGTTGAGGGGTTTGGGTTGGCCGTCAGGGCCTTTGAGAGGGTCACCGGGGGTGGTGGCCATGCAGTACCACCAGCCGGGCTGGTTGAGCACAAAGGAGAACTGGCCCGCCTTGTCGGTGCGCGCCGCCATTTCTTCATGCCACGGTGTGGGAACGGTGCGCTTTTCCGTGTTGATTCTGGACATGCGCACGGGGGCGTTTGCCAAAGGTTTGCCGTGCAGCAGAACCACGCCGGAAAAAAGGGCAGGGGCGGTGAGGCCAAAAGGACGGACAAGGGGCTGGATTTCAAAGGTCTGGCCCACGGGCTGGTCCCATCCCCGCTCCACGCCATAGACGGGCAAAACGGCTTTGACGTAATGCTGCAAAAACTGCCCGTGCGCCGCATCCCACCAGGGGCGGCCTTCAATAATGAACTGATACAGGCCAGGGTGTGCAAGGGCCACGTTGGCCCCCCACGCCTTCTGGTCCAGATAGCCTATTTCTTCCACATCACCGAGAAGGTCGCGCCGTTCGGGCTGGATAAGGCCATCCTTGACGGGGCTGGCATTGTCGTAACGCAATACGGCGAAAAGTTGGGGCATATCCATGACAAGACCCTGATTCTGAAAGGGGCGCATCATGGTGATAAGCACGTCCACCTGTTCATTGATGGAGGGAAGCTCGGGAGCAGGGGGCGGCGCGGGCGCTTCTTCCACAGGCTGCGCAGCGGTTTGCCCGGCGTTTGCCGCCGTGGTCTG
>NZ_JBAIYW010000642.1:0-1666 GCF_036763055.1 Desulfovibrio sp. 1214_IL3152
TGCTGAGCCTCGGCGGGTGGACGAATAAGAAAGTTGGAAAGCGCCATGTGTTCCTCCTGAGCGGCTGATCTGCTGCCGCACCGAAGAGACAGCAAGTACAGTGCCAAGATGCCAAAGGCAAGGCATTGCAGCGAGTTGAATATGCAGCGGTGCAAAACCTGCGGCCAACAACCGTCAGCACGACAGGCATGCCGCCAGAATGCCGACACGCCGCGCGGGGGCCGGTGCAGGAAAGTGTCCCCTTACATGCGGCAAGGGTCAGGCGCTGTCTGCGCAAAATGGCAAGCAAACACGCGCCGCTCGCCAACCTGCATGCATACAGCGGGCATAAAACAGAAGTGAGGAAAGGAGGAGAAGAAGGAGATTAGAGCATTTTCATTTTGAAATTGCTCTAGAGCAGTTAACGAATGAAATGAGTTAACTGCTCTGCAAGGATTTTCTTGAAAATCCTTGCCACGAAATGCGAGAAGGCAGGCTTTTGCCTACCGTAAGCGAGCATTTCAAGTGTTAAATGCTCTAGACAGTGTCGTCACGAGATAAATTTCCTTGGTATATCAAGGAGAACGAGCCTTTTACGCAGGGAGTGTACTCTTATGGTACTCGACCGGAATAAAAGGCGAAGTCCGACGCAGAGATACCGGGAAAGGCGCTCGTGACGACACTGTTTAGAAATCGAGCTTGAACTGCATGCCCAGCCCCAGAGCCGAGTCTGGCTGCTTGCTGCTGGACGGCCGCTCGCGCTGTTCATTCCTGAGGATAAGCTCCGGCCCGAGGCCGATGCTCAAGTCGTCACCCACAACGGTATCGGCATAGGCGCGCACAACGTGCCTGCTTTCCATGCTCAGATTTTCGTCCGGATTGAGGCAGCCCGGCCCCGGTTCTCGCCAGGAGGAGCTTTCGTCATCCACGCTCAAGGCCAGTGCGGACTTATTTTTCTGGTGTCCTGACGCCGCGTTCAGCGCACTGTCGATGCCCTTGGCCGTGTCCACGGACTTGCCGGCGGCAGGAGCGTTTACCGCTCGACTGTGCAGATTGTCTGTGGGCGTCCCCTGACTTTGCCAGGCATCAAGGCTGCTGCCCTCGCGAAAAGTCCAGGCTCTGGCATGAACGGCATCGTCCCGCTTTTTCACGGTGACGGTGCGGTTCTGATCAGCGCGCGTTTTTGCCTTGTCCGCACAAGGGACGCCTTTTTTCGCCTTGTCGGCCACCTGAGATTTTGCCCCCGGTTCGGAAACGGCAGCAGCCCGAGGAGCCGCCAGCGGGGCGGCCAACAAGACGCAGCAGAGAAAAATGAGGGTGGTTGCCAGCTTGACCATATCTGCTCTTACGATAGTCCCCAAAACTTGTAAAGCTGACCATAAAACTATGACGGGTGCAGCCCAAAATGCAGCGCATGACGTGCACATATTTCCCGCGAAAAAAGATTAAAAAAATAAGCCCCCTCGGCCAATGGTCTGCCAGGGGGCTTACAGCTCAGATTTGCATTCTGCCAGGCGGCCTACAGGCTCACCCCGCCCTGCGGTTTGTCCTCAGGCGTGGCATGCACAGGCTCGGCCGCAGCCTTGCCCGACGACTTGCCGGATGCCCCGGCGCTGGTTTCCTGATTCAGCAGTTTTTCGGTGCTGACCACGGGAAAGCTCGGGCTGGCCCCGGGATCGTTCCAGCC
>NZ_JBAIYW010000311.1:0-1663 GCF_036763055.1 Desulfovibrio sp. 1214_IL3152
AGCGTAACCTTTATGCGCGTCAACGCCGGGCAGTTGCGCGATCTGCCCTGGGACGGGCGCGGTGGCCCGTGGCAGCTTGCCCGCGCTGTCAATGCGGGCGATCCCATATTGCAGAGCGATCTTGCAAGCCAGCTTATGGTCAAGCGGGGTGATGTGGTTTCCCTCATATTTTCCAGAGGCAACCTGCGCATAACCACACAGGCGCAGGCCCTGGCTGATGGTGAACCGGGAGCCACCATTCCGGTGCGGAACTTGCAAACCAAAAAACAGGTCTTCGGCATTGTCAAAAACGGCAATACCGTCGAGATAAACTAGACGTCGCAGCCGCATGCGGCGGACGCGGTTATTGAAGGAGAGGAGCATATGCAGGCACGTCACATCATCCCCGTCATGGCGCTGGTTTTTGCGCTGTGTGCCGCTTGCGGCGGCGGACCGCGCAAACATCCCGCCTTGCAGCCACCGGTTGCCGATCCTCAGGAATACAGGCAGGAGGCCAACGGGCCGGACAATCCGGGGTCTCTTTTCGCGGCCAGCGAGCAGGACACGCTTTTTTCCGACAGCCGCGCCCGCAGGGTAGGCGACATCGTGGTGGTCAAACTGGTGGAAAACACCAAGGCCCAGAACAAAGCCGAAACCACTGCCAACAAGCAAGGCGCCAACGACTATCAGGTGGGCGCGCTCATGGGGCAGGGATCGCACGGCTTTATCCCTTTCCTGGGGCTGGGACCCACCAACAAGGTGGGAACGCCGGCCCTGACCACATCCTCCACCAGCGACCTGTCCGGCACGGGCAAGACCAAGCGTGAAAACTACGTCACCACCTCTCTGGCGGCGCGTGTCATCCGAGTGCTGCCCGGCGGCCTGCTGCAGATCGAGGGCGCGCGGGAAATACGCGTCAACGAGGAAACAGAATATATGGTGGTGCGCGGCATGGTGCGCGCCAAGGATGTAAGCGCCGACAACAGCGTGCTTTCCACGCAGATTGCTGACGCGAGCATCGAATACTACGGTCGCGGCGTGCTTGCAGACAAGCAGAAGCCGGGCTGGTTCACGCGGCTTATGGACAATATCTGGCCCTTCTAGGCCGTATGCGCCTGAGCGTGTAGAATATCAATATGGCTGATGCCGCCGGGAAGTCGTTTTCCGGCGGCATCAGCGCTTTGTTGTGTTGCATGTGGGCCCTGACGTGTTGATTCTGTAACTGTTGACGATAGAACGGGCCTGGCGCTGTGGGAACCTGCCCGCAGTTATGCGGCGGAGTGTCGCCCTGCCTACTGCCCGTACACGTTGTAAGGACAGAAGACGCTGGTGCTGACGAATGAAACGCAGATGCGTTGAAAGCCAGGCGTTGCGGACGAGGAGAGTTGTGGGGGGAGATTGAGAGCACAAAAATTGAGGCTGAAGGATTTGGGAGCCGAAGGAGCGCCGTGCAATCCCAGTCCGGAGCAGACCGTTCGAAAAAGCGGGTAAAACAGACGCCTGCTCAAGGCAAAAGCACGGTCTGTCGTTATAGAAAACCGCAAAAACATACTTTTTTTAGATGCTGTAGTCACGAGACTGAAGCCCACAAAAAGATACACCTGATCTGAACGGCAGCCAGAAATGAGGCCGCATTTTTTGCGTACCGAGTCGCTATGCCGCGCCATTGCTTCAAATAGAGAAA
>NZ_JBAIYW010000564.1:0-1647 GCF_036763055.1 Desulfovibrio sp. 1214_IL3152
GGACACCGGCCGCCGGCGTCATTCCCGTGCCGGAGAGGGCCTTGTGGGCCGTCAGACGCGGGAACGGACAGTCCTGGAACCATGACGCCCTTGAAGCGCCCTGAGGGCTTAAAGGCGTGTGCAGCATAAAAGCGTGTATTTTGCCGCACTCACACCGCCTTGCGGGGTGGCGCGCCAAGTGCGGCGGCAGAGCGGACGACCATGCTCGATGAAAATCCGCTCATGGGCGAAAATGCCCCGGGCCGCAGAAACAGCCCCTAATCCGCCTTTTTGGAACGACGCATGGCTACAGAGCCTGTGCGCGCCAGTTCCTTGATGCCAAAGCGCTGTAAAAGATTGATGATGGCATCCAGCTTGTCCTGATTGCCTGTGGCCTCAATGGTCATTTCATTGGGGCTTACGTCCACCACCTTGCAGCGGAATATCTCAACGGTGCGCAGAATTTCACCCCGCATGGGGCCTTCAGCCTGCACCTTGACCAGCATCATTTCGCGTTCAACAGCGGCAATGTCCGCAAAGTCCACCACCTTGATGACAGACACGATTTTGTGCAGCTGTTTCATTATCTGCTCTAAAATCAGGCTGTCGCCTTCTGTGGTGATGGTCATGTGCGAAACGCCCTCTTCCAGGGCCGGGGCCACATTGAGCGAATGGATGTTAAAGCCGCGCCCGCTGAACAGTCCCGCCACGCGGGAGAGCACGCCGGGCTCGTTTTCCACCAGCACGGAAAGCACATGTGTCTTGGTCATAGCCCCTCCTTTACACCAGCAACATTTCATCAAGCGCCGCGCCAGCGGGCACAATGGGGTACACGTTTTCCTCGCGCTCAACCACTACGTCGATAAAGGCCGGATTGGGTGTGGCAAGGGCCTTTTCAAGGGTGGCGCGCAGGTCTTCGGGCTTTTCAATGCGGTAGCCTTCGGCCCCGTAGGCTTCGGCCAGCTTCACAAAGTCCGGCTGGGCCTCCATGTTGGTGGAGCTGTAGTTCTGGTTGTAAAAGAGTTCCTGCCACTGGCGCACCATGCCGAGGTGGCGGTTGTTCAGGATGACGACCTTGATGGGCAGCCTGTTGGAAACCACGGTAGCCAGTTCCTGAATGTTCATCTGTAACGAGGCGTCGCCCGCGACGGTGATGACTTTTTTGTGGGGGAAGGCAAACTGCGCGCCGATGGACGCGGGAAAACCGTAACCCATCGTGCCGAGCCCCCCGCTGGTCAGCAGGGTGCGCGGCTTGGTGAACGTGTAGAACTGGGCTACCCACATCTGGTGCTGGCCCACTTCGGTGGCGATGATGGCATCGTCGTTGGAAAGTTCATACAGGGTCTGGATGACTTCCTGCGGCTTGATATTGTGGTTTTTCTGGTAGCAGAGAGGCTTGCTTTTTTTCCATTCGGCCACGGCCTCAAGCCACGCGGCGTGCTCGCTGCCCCAGTCTTTGCCCTCCAGCTTGGCGCTGCATATTTCGCCCATACCTTCCAGCGCCAGGCGGCAGTCGCCCACCACGGGAACGTGCACTTCCACGTTTTTGCGTATGGATGTGGGGTCGATGTCAATATGCACGATGCGCGCTTTGGGCGCGAAGCCTGCCAGCTTGCCCGTAACGCGGTCATCGAAGCGCGCACCCACGCACACCAGCACATCGGCATT
>NZ_JBAIYW010000338.1:0-1642 GCF_036763055.1 Desulfovibrio sp. 1214_IL3152
TGGCGCACCGCAGGCCGCTGCTGGTGACGGCGGCAACGGAACCGCCGACGGGAGGCCCGCATGAGCCTTTTGCGCTTGCAGGAAATGACCAAGGTTTTCGGCGGCCTTGTGGCTGTCAACGATCTGACCTTCAATGTTGACGCAGGCAGCGTTGTGGGCCTTATCGGTCCCAACGGGGCGGGCAAGACCACGGTTTTCAACTGCATTACCGGCAACTATACACCTGAAAAAGGCCGCATCTTCTTTGACGGCGAGCCTATTGCCGGTCTGCGGCCCCACCGCGTGGTGGAGCTTGGCATTGCCCGTACCTTTCAGAGCATTCGCCTGTTCGGCAAGCTTTCCGTGCTGGAAAATGTTCTGGCCGGGCGTCACTGCCGCATGAAGGCGGGCATGCTGTCGTGCATGCTGCATCTGCCCCGGCAGCGCAGTGAAGAGCGTGCCGCCGTGGCGCGCTGTATGGAAGAACTGCGTTTTGTGGGGCTGGCCGACAGCCATGCCGAAGCCGCCGGGGGGCTTTCTTACGGCAACCAGCGGCTGCTTGAAATCGCCCGCGCACTGGCGTCCGACCCGCGCCTGCTCATTCTGGACGAGCCTGCCGGAGGCATGAATGATCAGGAAACTGTGGCTCTTGTAGACACCATAGCGGCCATTCGTGACAGGGGTATTACGGTGCTGCTGATCGAGCATGATATGCGGCTGGTCATGAAAATCTGTGAAAAACTGGTGGTGCTGGAACACGGCACCATGATAGCCCAGGGCGAGCCGGAGGCCGTGCGCCGCAATCCGGCGGTGGTGGAAGCCTACCTGGGCGTAGAAGACGAGAAGTGGTAAGCCATGTGCCTGTTGCAACTTTCTGACATACGGGTGAGCTACGGCAGCGTCGAGGTGCTGCACGGCATTAACCTGCGGGTGGAAGAGGGCGAGATAGTCACCATCCTCGGGGCTAACGGCGCGGGCAAAAGCACCACCCTGCTGTCCATCAGCGGGCTGGTGCGGCCCACTTCGGGCGAAATTCTTTTTGAAGGACAAAATCTTCTGCGGCTGCCGAGCCACAAGGTTGTGGGGCTGGGCATTGCGCAGTCGCCCGAGGGGCGGCGCGTTTTCGGCGTCATGAGCGTGCTTGAAAACCTTCGTCTGGGCGCTTTTTGCATTGAAGACAAAGCCCGCAGCGAGCGTACCCTGGAATGGATATTCGACCTTTTTCCGCGCCTGCTTGAGCGCAAGGATCAGCTTGCGGGGACGCTTTCGGGCGGCGAGCAGCAGATGCTCGCCATTGGCCGCGCCCTGATGGCCGAACCGCGCCTGCTGCTGCTGGACGAACCTTCTCTTGGTCTGGCGCCGCTTTTGGTACGCTCCATTTTTGAAACGGTGCGGGCCATCAACAAGCGCGGCGTCACCGTGCTGCTGGTGGAACAGAACGCCCGTGCGGCCCTCAAGCTGGCATCACGCGGCTACGTGCTGGAAGTGGGCAAGGTGGTTATGGAAGACCAGGCCCGCAGCCTGCTGAACAATGCCAGCGTGCGGGAAGCCTATCTGGGCGGCTAGGGCAACTTCACTTTGAATCTGCTCCGGGAGCGTTCCGGCAGCAGCCTTCCGCCGCTGCCGGGTGCAAGCCCGTATCCTGCGCGCGGCGAGGAACATC
>NZ_JBAIYW010000405.1:0-1641 GCF_036763055.1 Desulfovibrio sp. 1214_IL3152
GGCAGGGTTTTCAGCCGAATGAACGACGCTCACGGAGGCTCCGGGTACGGCAGTCCAGGGGCCGCTGGCGCTGTCGGACTCTTCAAGCCCGATGGTGATGCCCTGCACCTCGTCGGTTTTGAAGCTTTCGGTCACGGACAGGCGCAAGGGCATGGGTTCCATGCGGCCGGGAAGCTTGAGAGCGTTGAGGGCCACGGCGGGACCTGTGGTATTGGCGGTAAGGGGGCCTTCAAAAAGAATGGAATTGCGGTCAATGATAGCCATATGTGCTCCTTGTGGAAAAATGGTCATGCACCCGGTAATGGATGTTCGGCCCGACGGGCGGGCCGTGCGTCAGGCAGGACAGACGCGGCCTGTCCCGGCGTCCGCAATAAGGCTTTACACCACGCTTTCGTTGCCCAGCACGGCATCGCACTGGCGCACAGGGCGGCCATGCAGCACGGGAACGGCCTTGGCGTCAAAGAATTCGTCATACTGCAGCTGCACGTTGCCCGCATCGGAATTCTGGAGTTCAAGGGCGGTGAGCACGTCGGCGTTGGCGTACCACACGGCCTTCTGGCGCAGGTGCTGGGGCATGCGGTTCTTGGCCTCGATGGTCAGCTTTTGCAGATCGATGAATCCGCTCTGTCCCTTGCGCTTGCCAAGGGCTGCCAGGGGCAGGTTGGCAACGCGCACCACAGCGCGCCAGTCGCGTACGGCAAGGCCGCAGCGCCAGTTGTATTTGTCGCCCACGACCTGGTATTTGCGGCCGTCGGGGTCCTGGGTCATATAGGTGCTGAGGTCTTCGTGGGAGAGGCCGCCGGTGCTGTCCTTGGGATAGATGCCATGCACGGCCTGCGCGCCCCACGACACAAGCCACAGGGACGTGCAGCCCCCTTCTTCGCGGCCGCCCGCATCCATGACGTTTTTGGCGTCCTGCGCGGGGTAGCGCATGGCAAGGCCGTTGAATTCGTCAGGATTGATATTGCTGTTGCCGTAAAACAGGGTGGCGGCCACTTTTTGGCGCATGGCCTCGGCAAAGGCCACGCCTTCGCTCATGCGGAAAGCCCTGTCACGGCTGCCGTAGAGGCGCAGTTCCTCCACATCCAGTTCCATGATGGCTTCGAGGATGCCGCATCCCTCCTTGACCTGTCCCCACTGTGATTTGGAAGGCGGCGTACCCTGATAGAGCCTGCGCCAGTAAACTTCGGGCAAGCCCGTGCGGATGCGGGTAAGATGCCCGTCGCTCTGGTTGGACTCCATCCAGAGCACGTCATCCATGATGTCGTTGGTCTTGTTCATCAGTTCGATGATCTGCCCCGCCTTGTCGCCACGATAAAACTGTTCCATTTCCGCCAGGGAAACCACAAGACCCATAGAGTTGGACATAATCGCCTCGTATGTAGAAAGGTGAACGTGCGGGATAAAAGACAACAAAAGTGCCGGAACATGTCCGGGAAATGCGTTGCCGGCTGTTTTCAGGGCAGGAAACAGTCCGGGCGCGGTTGGGGGTGACGCGGCGGGCCGCCCTTATTTTCTGGATGACCAGCCCGCGTACATGCGTTCCTCAAGGGGCGGCATGCCGACGCCGGGTTCGCCGCGCACCAGGCTGTCTTCCATAAGGGCGTCAGCCACGCGGTTAAAAAACCGCAGCACATCCGG
>NZ_JBAIYW010000209.1:0-1635 GCF_036763055.1 Desulfovibrio sp. 1214_IL3152
CACAACGATAATACGGCGGCCACGCGCCGCGTTCCTCTCTGGCTGATCGGCCGTGCCTGGGATGGCCTGCCCATGCCGGACGCCCAGACGCAACTGGCCGGCCTTGTCTTGCAGGCCCTTGATCTGCCGCACAGGCCGCGCCCGGAATAGAGGCGGAACTCCCCACACCGACAACAGCCCCGGCAGGATTTGCAATGACGGGACAAAAGATTTTCCGTTGCCGGACTGCGGGACAAACACAAATGCATGGCAAAAGCGCCAGCAAGGAGCAGGAGATGAAAAACGTCGGCCAGGACAGCATGATGCTGCAAGACAACAGCGGGTCCAGCGGGTATGTGTGGATTCTGTTTGCGGCTTTTTTCTGGTCTTTGCTCGGCGTGTCTTCCAAATTCTGCATTGCCGGTGGTGTTCAGCCGCTGGAAACAGCCTTCTGGCGGGCCGCCATCGGCTGCGTCTGCTTTCTGATACACGCAGCCCTGACCCGGTCTTTGCGCGTCAAAATCCGTGACGCCCTGATTTTCATGCTTTTCGGCCTCTGGGGAACAGGCGTCTTTTTTGCCGCCATGCAGATGTCCATCAAGCTCAGCGGCGGGGCCACGGCCGTGGTGCTTCTGTACACCGCGCCCGTATGGGTCGCCTTTTTTTCGCGCCTGCTGTTTGGCGAACACATCACCAGACGCAAAACCCTGGCCATCGGCATCGCACTGTGCGGCACAACCCTGGTATGCTTTACCGGCGGCAGCATACCGGGCGAAACATCCATGCTCGGCATCGCCTGCGGCCTGCTGGCGGGATTCAGCTATGCCACGCACTACCCTTTCTACCGCTGGTGGCAGACGCGCTACTCCACCGCCGCCATTTACGGCTATATGCTTATCGGCGGCATTGTGTCGCTGGGACTCTTTGAGCCGATCCACCTGAGCCACAGCCCGCAGATATGGGGCTGGCTTTTCATCCTCGGTTTTCTGACGTGCTATCTTGCCTATTTCTGTTACGGCATGGGGCTGAAACGCATCAGCCTGGTACGGGCTGCCGTGACCTGCCATCTGGAACCCGTTCTCGGCACGTTATGGGTCTGGCTGTTCTGGGACGAAAACTTCACCCCGCTGGGCTGGTTCGGCGGCGCGCTGGTGCTTGGGGCTGTCCTGCTGCTCACCACCGACAAAAGTAAGGAATAACAGGCGAAAAATCAATACGCAGGTACATGCGCCGCATCAGCGGGCATGTGCCGCGCCATCCGCTGCGCTTCCCTGCCCGCGTCGCGCTTTCAGCATGCGGGCCTTGCAGATGATCTCCGGCCGGTATTCAAAATGCATGATGTCATACTCATGCCATTTGCCACCCCAGATAAAGCCCGCCTGCTCCATAGCATCAACGATGACAGAAGGATATCCGCGCTGCATGGGATGCGGACGCAGCTTGCTCCAGCGCCAGTAAGGGGCCAGACGCGCACTCAGATCCACCGCAATGCCGTACGCATGCGGACTAAGCCGTGCTTCGCCGGCTATGCGCCGCCACACAAACCCTCCGTCAACCTTCAGGTAATCCTTTAGATGCGGCTCGTTACGTACGGCAACGGCAAGACGCGCATCAGCCCGGCCCAGCGCACGGGCAGCCGGAGCGGAAAGGCGCAGG
>NZ_JBAIYW010000182.1:0-1632 GCF_036763055.1 Desulfovibrio sp. 1214_IL3152
GGCCCGGACAGCGCCGCCCTCGCCTTCGAAAGGCGGGCGGTCAAGGGGAGAGGGCAGCAGGGCTTCTATGGCATTGAGCAGGGCCACGCCGCCCCTGTTTTCCAGGGCCGAGCAGGTCAGGACGGGGATCAGTTCTCCCTTGATAACGCCCGCCCGCAGGCCGCTGTGCAGGTCTTCCAGGGGCAGGCTGCCTTCTTCCAGATATTTTTCCATAAGGACTTCATCGCTTTCAGCGATGTTTTCCACGGTAATGTCGCGCAAAAGACTGGCATCGTCCGCAAGTCCGGCAGGAATTTCGGCCTCAGCCGTGCTGCCGTCGGCCTTGAACATATGCGCCTTGCCGGAAAGCACGTCGACCATGCCCAAAAATGTTTCGCCCTGGCGGATGGGCAGTTGCAGGGCCACGGGCCTGATGCCCAGAGCGGCCAGACCGTCAAAGGTCATCTGAAAGTCGGCACGGTCACGGTCAAGCTTGTTGACCACGATCATGGCGGGCAGACCGGCCTGCCGCACCATGTTCCAGAATTTTTTCGCCAGAGGCCGCACGCCGTCCACGGCGTCCAGCACAAAAACCACGCTGTCCACACCTTTGAGCAGGCATTCCATATCGCCCGTAAAGTTGCCGTCGCCGGGAATATCCAGCAGGAAATGCCGGTTCTTGTTCCACGTATAGGTCGCGCAGGCGGGCTGCACCGAGCCGCGCCGCCGGGTTTCTTCCGGCTCGTAGTCGAGGCTTGTGGTGCCTTCTTCAACGGCGCCCATGCGGGTGGTGGTTCCGGCATTGAACAGCAGCATCTCGGCAAGAGAGGTTTTGCCGCAGCCGCCGGTGCCGACGAGTGCAAAGGTGCGTTGCATTTCCAGTGGGGTAGGCATGGTTTTCTCCCTTAGTAAGCGATGTGGCTGGCGCGCGCGGCGCGGGCCGGGTGAACGAAACCTAGGGAAGGAGCGCTGTGTCGCGAAGGCGGGGCAAGGGATGCGGCTATGCCCGATCGGCCGGTTCAGCCGGAAAAATTCGACTGATCGGCACAGGGGACGGGCGTTTTCCGCAGGCGTGATCCTGACCGCCGTGATGGGAAACGTGCGCTCCATATGCTATTATTGTCCACGATACATACTTGCCCAAAAAAAGGGAAGGGCCGGACAGGCTTAGAGATACGGCAGGCCGAAAAAGCGTGCACAACTCTCTTGACAGCCGAGGCCGCTGCAGTGACACTTTACAGGATATACCGGGCGGCAGCCCTGTGGCGGAGGATATATGACCTGGGAATGGGCCGCGGCCGGCGCCGTATTTTTGCTGGTGGTGGTATTCAGCGTGCGCCTGATGAAGCGTGGCCTTTTTACTCTGGAGGACGAGCGCGCCCAATGTGAGGAGCGCATACGTCTTATGGAAGAGGAATTGCGCCAGGATCAGAAAAATATGCCATCCAGCGAGCATCTGCGTATTGCCTTGGCGGGTCTGCGCGACTTGCTGCGTCTGGCGGGATATCCCGGCGGATTCTGGATTGAGGTGACCGCGCGCGGTCAGGGAGAAGCCGGAGGCGAGGCATTGCTGCTGCACACCCCCGGCGGGGACTGGCGCATAAGCCTGAGCATGCGTGAACGGCAGTTGCGCGCCGTGCGCAAGGTGGCCCA
>NZ_JBAIYW010000173.1:0-1632 GCF_036763055.1 Desulfovibrio sp. 1214_IL3152
GCTACACCAGCCTTGTCCGCGAGGCCAAACGCGGTCAGAGCCGCCTGGACGGCCTGCTCACGGGACCAGGCCAGCCGCCCCTGTGGGTAGAGTGCAAAAACGTCACCATGATGGAAGACGACGCCGCCTGTTTTCCCGATGCGGCCAGCGAACGCGGGCAAAAACATCTGCGCGAGCTTATGGATATTGTGGCTCAAGGCGAGCGCGCCGCCATGCTTTACCTTGTGCAGCGCCCGGACGGCCGCTGTTTTGCCCCGGCAGACTTTATCGACCCTGAATACGCACGACTTTTCTATGACGCGCTGTCGTGCGGCGTAGAAATTTATCCGTACCGCGCCCTTGTGGATATAACGGGCATAGATCTCGGCCCGCTCATTCCCCTGCGTCCCGCTCCGCAGCGCAACTGACTACACGCCATAAAAAGGCCCCTTGCGGGGCCTTTATACATAGTAAAATGTCGCTGTTGCCCGGCGGACAAGCATTTTCAAGAAGCAGAACCTTTCCACAGCCCTTGTGGAACCTCCAGTCCCGGTCTCGCACGGCCCCGGTCCCACACTGTCCTTGCCCGCATATGCGTGATCTGCGGCACCGCGGCACACTGTGCCACTGTCTGCGGCCTTCCGGCGCACAAGCCAGTTCCTTGTCACTCAGGCCACAGCGCGAACCCGGCCCGCGCCGACAGGGCATCAGACGGCCGCATCCAGCAGCAGGTTATCCCTGTGTATGACTTCCGGGTAATGGGCATCGCCAAGAATGGCCGCCACCTCGTGGCGCTTCAGCCCCATAATTTTCTTGAGTTCCGGCGCGCTGTAGTTGGAAAGTCCCACGCCGAGGCTTTTTCCCTTGTGCAGTACGCGCACAAGGCCCCCGCGTTGAAAAATTCCTTCCACCGCGCACACGCCGCCGGGCAGCAGACTGCTGCCCTTGTGCAGCAAGGCTTTGGCAGCGCCGTCGTCCACATGCACGCTGCCCGCAGGATCAGACTGATAGGCCAGCCAGAATTTGCGCCGCGTAATGGCTTGCCGGCCGGATCTCACCCAGGTTCCACGCGTAAACGGCTCATGCCCCTCAGGCGCGGGGCATACCCCGGCAGCGGCAAAAGCCCGGCTGATAACCCAGGGCTCACGGCCGGGCAAAATCAGCGTGGGTACGCCCAGTTGTGCGGCACGACGCGCCGCCAGCAGCTTGGAATACATGCCGCCTGTACCCACCAGCGTTTTGCCCCCGCAAAGCCGCCCCAGATCCAGCGTTGCCACATCATCAATATGGTCCATAACGGGCGCGTCGGGATATTTTTGCGGATCAGCCGCCAGCACGCCCGACGAAGACGTCAGGTTGATGAAAAGATCGGCTTCCGCCAGATTGATAAGCAGGCTCGCCAGGCAGTCATTGTCGCCAAACTTCAGTTCGCTGATGGATACCGTGTCGTTTTCATTAACGATGGGCAGCACATCCCAATGCAGCAGCTCGGCAAAGGTGTTGCGGGCATTAAGAAAGCGCTGGCGCGCGCGAAGGTCGTCACGGGTCAGCAGCACCTGGGCCGTGGACATGCCGTGGGCCAGAAAAACCTTGTCCCATGCCTGCATGAGCTGTCCCTGCCCCACAGCAGCCGCAGCCTGACGCGCAGCCAGG
>NZ_JBAIYW010000069.1:0-1630 GCF_036763055.1 Desulfovibrio sp. 1214_IL3152
TGCTCCTTGGTAGCTTTCATTTGTAGCCCTCATGCTGGTTTGGTGGTTGTTTGGTCATAACCAAACCTAACCGACATGAAGGGCTACTTCCATTTTGGGAATGTGCGAAAAATACCGTACGTTATCCGCTTGCATCTTTGCGGCGGGCGACTGCTCACGCAGCCGCCAGAGCAATTTCACTTTGAAATTGCTCTGGCGGTGAAAGCATGCCTGCCGAAATTTTAAAAACGTTCATTGCGGCGTTTACGTGCGGCATCCCTGCGCATGCAAGCCTTCGTCGCGCCATTGCTCCGGCAGCAGAGCCATTTTGCAGGAAGACAGTACAAAAGAGCGGCGTGCCATACAAGGCACACCGCTCTTTATTCCTTTTTCAGGGTCGTTATCTCAAAACGGAAAAGCCCTGCCCTGCGGCCCGGCGGGCGAAACATCCCACGGTGTCATATAACCGGTGCCGCTCGAACAAAATATTTTCGGCCTGTCTGCCGCTACATCTTGCCCGGCTTCTTTTCCGTCCCCGACATGACATCCACCTGATAGATGCCGCGCATCTCTTCCAGATGCGCCCGCATGGCTTCTTCAGCGGCATCGGCATCGCGTTTTTTCAGGGCTTCAAAAATACGCACATGGGCTTCATAGGCCAGTTCGCTCTGCTGCCGCACCTGCATGGAAGCATACAGGGGCGTGATCAGCCAGCCCGCGAAACCGTCGGAAACAATATCCAGAAAATTATTGCCCACACAGCTCACAAGGTAGCGGTGAAACTCGATATCCGCCTCGGAAAATTCGCGTATGGCCGAATCGTCCAGCAGGCTGCGCTGCTTTTGCAAAATGCGCTCAAGCTCGGCCGTCTGTTCGTCGGTCATGTTGCGTGCCATGCGCCGGGCTACGGCTGTTTCGAAAAACTGACGCAGCTCGTGCATTTGCCGCCAACCATCATGCGTACTGGAGTAAATTTCCATAGTGGCGCGCATTTCACGCAATAACGGATTGAGCGTCAGCCTGCAAACCCGCGCCCGCATACCGGGCGAAACCTCTATAAGCCCCATCCGCGCCAACGCCGACAGCGCCTCGCGCACGGCCGGACGGCCAACGCCGAATTCTTCCATAAGTTCGCGCTCTGACGGCAGTTTTTGTCCCACCTGGTATACGCCGGACTGTATATCTTCCAACAGACAGGACAGCACCTCGGCATGTACACGCGGACGCTGTATGCTGCGCCTTCTGCCTTGCAGCCTTTCAGGGCTGGCGATATTCGTATTTGCAATAGTCATGGTAGTCTGTTTGTCTCCTTGTATCTCGTGCAACCGAACCGACATGCCCTGCCGGGGTATTGTATGCGCTTGTGTGCCACCCGGTCTGCGCAGACGGCAGGCATGCAGGCTGGCGGCAAAAGTATTGTATACAAAGCAATACCATATTGAAAACCTGAGGAATATGCCCACGGCCAAAAGCGGCAACACAAGGCTGCCTGTGGAAAAATTTCGGCCTTTTCAGATGTTAAACCATTGCTGTCCGGCTAAGCACCCAATTCTAATAGGCTGAGATGTTGAAGATTATCTTTTCTTCGCCGTCGTGGATTCAGGAGTTCTTCCAGAGACGCCGAACCGAGCAGGTTGAGCTGGATGAGTTG
>NZ_JBAIYW010000417.1:0-1628 GCF_036763055.1 Desulfovibrio sp. 1214_IL3152
GTGGTGCGCGCCGCCACGGCTCCGGCCAGATGCGCGGCCATACCGGCGGCACAGATAAAGACCTGCGCACCGGCGGCTTCGTGTTCGCTTATGAGTTTTTCCGTGCGTTCAGGGGTGCGGTGGGCGGAGCTGACCGTGATAACGCAGCTTATGCCCAGGCTTTTCAGCACTTCAACACAGGGGCTGACCTTGTCTTCATCAGACTGGGAACCCATCAATATTACCACTTGAGCCATGATCTGTCCTCTCCTTGCTGCCCCGCACCGGACAAGCGCCCACGGCGTTTTCGCGCGACCCTGTTTGTTTTCGCATGGCTGCGCGCAACGCCGGACACGTTGCCCGGTGTGCAAAGCCGTTTTCCGCCGCTGGAGCGTGGTAGTGTTGAGAGCATGCACTCTCAAGGTTTCAAAACGTTCATCACGGCGCGCAGCCGCGCGGACAAACAGCACTGCCGTCTTCAGCCAAAGCCCGCAGGACAGCGCTGAAGAGCGTTTATGCCCTGGCGACTTCACGGCTTTAGAGCATTTCACGTTAAAAGCGCTCTGGCGACTGCGTGAGCAGACGCCCGCCGCAAAGGCGTGGAGCAGTGTTTGCGACCTTACCCGCCGAAGCAAGCTTTGAGGATGTCCGTCCTCAAACCTGCTCTGCCTTAAAAAAGCTACTCTGCCTTAAGACGGTTGATGCCCTTCTGCCCGATGTCTGTGCGGTAAAAGGCGTCGGTCATGCGCACTTTTTCCACAGCGGCATAGGCGGCTTTTTTCGCGTCCGCAAGGTCGTCCCCCAGGGCCGTGACGCAAAGTACGCGCCCGCCGCTGGACACCAGCACGTTATCCTTCAGGGTCGTGCCGCTGTGGAAAACCTTGACGCCGGGCAGACTGTCGGCCTCGTCAATATCCTTGATGGCAAGTCCCTTGGAATACGCGCCCGGATAGCCCTTGGCCGTCATAACCACGCCGAGGGCCGTTTTATCGCTCTGCCCGATGCTTGCAGGGTCGAGCCTGCCTTCCACGCAGTCGAGCATGATGCGGGGCAGGTCGCCCTCAAGGCGCATGAGCATGGGCTGACACTCCGGGTCACCGAAGCGCACATTGTATTCCAGCACTTTGGGTCCGTCCGCGGTCATCATAAGCCCGGCATAAAGCACGCCCACAAAGGGGTGACCGTCTTTGGCAAGCTCACGCAGAATGGGCCGCACGGTGAGGTCGGCCATTTCTTCAAGCATGTGGTCGGGCAGGATGGGGGCCGGGCTGTATGCGCCCATGCCGCCGGTATTGGGGCCTTCGTCATTGTCGAAAACACGCTTGTGGTCCTGGGCCGAAGGCAGGGGAACGGCACGTTCGCCATCGCACAGGCAGAGAAAAGAAGCCTCTTCGCCCACAAGGCATTCCTCAAGCACCACAAGATCACCGGCAGCGCCAAAGGCGCGGGCGCTCATGATGTCATTGACGGCCTGCAGGGCCTCCTGGGAGTCGGCTGCCATGATGACGCCCTTGCCCGCGGCCAGGCCGTCGGCCTTGACCACCAGGGGACCGCCCACCTTTACCACATGGTTTCTCGCCATCTCCACATCACTGAACACGGCGCTCTGCGCAGTGGGAACCTTGGCGCGAGCCATGATTTCCTTGGCA
>NZ_JBAIYW010000351.1:0-1625 GCF_036763055.1 Desulfovibrio sp. 1214_IL3152
ACGGCGCGGGTTCCGAAGACCATGCGGCTGCGGGCGATCCGCAAGATGCGCCTTTTTCTGCGGCTTCGACCTCTTGCCCGCATGACGGCGACGCCCTGCCCGAAGCGCCGGGCATGAACGAGGAAGCGCCCTCCGGTGATGAAGAATACGGGTCGGAATTTCCGGACCAGGAGTTCATCCACCCGGCCGACATGGCCGACCATCTGGAAAATCTCAGTCTTGAAAAGCAGGTCAGCACGCTTGCCCGCATGTCCAAAGAGGACGCGGCCGAAGCGCTGGCGGAACTGGACGGCAACGTGGCCGTGGACGTGCTGGAAAATCTGGATACGGACGTGGCCGCCCAGATTATTGCCGAAATGTCCCCGGACGACGCCGCCGACGTGCTGGACGAACTGGACGAGGACCATCGCGACGCCCTGCTGGAAAAACTGACCCGCGAAGATTCCGAAGAATTGCGCAACCTGCTCAATTTTGACCCGGACTCCGCGGGCGGGGCCATGAACACCGAGCTCATCCTGCTGGAGTGCACCCAGACCGTGGATGAGGCCATCGCCCATATCCGTTCTGAAATGGCCGAAAAGGAAAGTCCCTATTACGGCTATGTGGTAGACCCGCACGACGTGCTTGTGGGCGTGCTTTCCCTGCGCGACCTCATGCTGGCCCGCCCCGGAACCATTGTGGGCGACGCCGTGGCCGGGCAGAGCGTCATCAGCGTCACCTATGATACGGACAGACGCGAGGTTGCAAGCCTGCTTTCGCACTACAATTTCATGGCCATGCCTGTTGTGGACAACGAAGGCCACATCATGGGCGTCATTACCTATGACGATATCATGGATATCATGCACGAAGAGGCCAGCGCCGACATGCTGGGCATGGTGGGCGCTGACCCGGAAGAAAGCGTGGACACGCCCTGGCGAGAGAGCGTGCGCAAACGCCTGCCCTGGCTTTTTGTAAACATGTTCAACTCGGCGCTTTCGGCTTCTGTGGTCTACATGTTTGAGGGCAGCATTGCCGAGATGGCCGTGCTTGCCGTGCTTATGCCTATGGTTGCCAACCAGGCGGGCAATACGGGCCAGCAGGCTCTTGCCGTTATGATCCGGCAGTTGGCTACAGACCGCTTTGACCAGAAAAAAGCCTGGATGGCCGTGGTGCGCGAAGGCAAGATAGGTCTTGTGACCGGCATCGTCATGGCTGTCACGGCCTTTTTCGGCGTGTGGTGGTTTACGGGGGTTGCGGCCATCGGGGCGGTCATGGGCGGGGCGCTCATGTGCGACATGCTGCTCGGGGCCATTTCCGGCGGCTCCATACCGCTTATTTTCCGTGCGTTGGGGCGTGACCCCGCGCACGCTTCCAGCATATTTCTTACCACCATTACGGATGGCGCGGGCTTTTTCATTTTTCTCGGGCTGGCTTCGCTCTTTCTGCTGTAGCCGCGCAGCCTGTCCGCCCGTCGGGGAATGGCCGCCCGCACGGCCGCCCGGTCACCGTTCTGAACAAAGGATGATTGGACAGGCGTATGGAAATCTGCCGCATCCTGCTGGTTGACGACCACAAGCTGCTTATGGAAGGCGTGCGCAGCCTGTTGGCGCCCTATGCCCATCTGCGGGTAGTGGGCATGGCCA
>NZ_JBAIYW010000402.1:0-1618 GCF_036763055.1 Desulfovibrio sp. 1214_IL3152
ACGCCAAGCGCCAGCTCACCTGGTTTCGCGCGCGTGCCGGTGCCGTATGGCTGCCCCCCGATGATGTGGACGCCGTGGTCAAGGCGGCACGGGCCTTGCGCGTATAGGGTGCTTGTTTTTTACTGCCTGCATGGGGCTGCATGGGGCTGCATGGGGCTGCATCGCGCAGGGTTCAATTGACCGCCTGCGCGGCGGGCGGCAAGAACGGGAAAGCGCGGCTTGTCCTTCGTAAGGCAGGCAGCCACCGTGCGAAGAACAAGCCTTTCCTTCCCTCCCTGCTCCCGCCGCGCAGGACGTCATCCCTCCCCTGACGAAGGACAAACCCTTTCCCTCACTGCGCCACGAGCGGCAGAACTTATTTGTTCAGCGTAAGGAATTCGTGCTCGTCAGGGTCGTAATATTCCATTTCGCCGGACTCGATATGGTAGAGCCAGCCGTGGATATGCAGCGTACCCTTGTTTACCTTGCGCCTGACATAAGGATAGGTGAGCAGATTCTCGATCTGAAAAATAATGGAGAGCTTTTCCGTCAGCCGCAGCAGCTTTTCTTTTTCAGCATTTTTGCCGAGGGCCAGCAAGGCAAGGTCTTTGGCCTTTTTGCCCAATGACAGCCATTTCTTTGTATGGATGAGCTCCTTGCCGTTGATGTCTTTGTACAGGGCCTCAATGGCGCCGCAGTGGGTATGTCCGCAGATGATGATTTCTGAAATATTCAGCGTGGTGACGGCATATTCAATGCCTGAAGCCGTGGCATGATAGTCTTCGTCCGGCTTGTAGGGGGCCACAAAGTTGCCCACATTGCGCAAGACGAAAAGCTGCCCCGGAGGCGCGTTGGTTATGAGGGAGGGAATAACCCGGGAGTCGGCGCAACCGATAAAAAGCGCCTTGGGATGCTGTCCGCTGCTGACCAGATCCAGAAGCTGGGATTCGTTTTTTCTGAAATAATTTTTCTGAAACAGCTCGTTGCCCTGTAACAGGCTTTCAACATTCTTCATCAACGATCCTCCGTTGGAGTTACGCAGCCCTTCATTCCACAGCCATTCAGGCGGCAGGCGCACCCCGGACCGCCGTTTTCTGCGGAAAAACGGCACGGCCAGGCGGGGGCGCACTCCCCGGCAGGACCGGGGCATCATCACGCTGCTTCCATATCATCTTGCCACGTAGAGCATCTTTATGCGCAGGTCAAGCGCAAAGAGCGCGACTGGCCCGTTGAGACCATATTCCATATTTTTTTACTTTTATCACTCCGCGCCGAAGTATGTGACAGTTATGCACAACGTGGGGTCGCAAATAAATGCATTGGCGCGAAACGCCAAAATTAAAACCTATTTTTTAATGAAAATTTTCCCAATCTCCTTGTTTTTCCAAGCATGAGAAGCCGTTCCAACTCTCTGACCTCCTTGACGAGTCTTGCAGCCTGCGATACCGTTGCAATATCTGCGTGTTTGCCCCCCGCAGGGATCGGCGGGGCCGGAGGATCCTGCCGCCCTTGAGCGGCGGGCTTGGGGTAATGTCTGAATGCAAAAGGACAAGCACATGAGGAACGGCACATCACTGCTTCTGCTGGCGGCTATAGCCCTGGCTGGCGCGGCGTGTCTCACGGCGCTGGGGGGCACGGC
>NZ_JBAIYW010000516.1:0-1611 GCF_036763055.1 Desulfovibrio sp. 1214_IL3152
CGTGTGGCACTGGCGCGGGCGCTGGTGCTCCGCCCGAAACTTTTGCTGCTTGATGAGCCGTTTGCTGCCCTGGACGCCATTACACGCTCGCGCATGCAGGGGCTTTTGGCGGAGCTGCAGGCACGAACCGGAGTCACCGTGCTGATGGTCACCCACGATGTGGCAGAGGCCTGCCTTTTGGCGGATACTGTTCATTTGATGGGAACAGGCGCGGGAATTGCGGCAACCTGGGCTGTGGATGCCCCGCGCCCCAGAGATGTGGATGACCCCGCCCTTGTTCCGTTCAGGGCGCGGCTTCGCGCAAAATTGGAAGCCGCCATGTGACCCAAAGAAAAATCCCGTACTGAAACAGTGTTGATGCTGTCATCATATGCATGAATACCGCGTCCGATGGCATCAATCTCCAGATTTCCATTAACCACGTCAACATTGGCGCTGCTGTTGGTGCCGGACGAGATGCCCCAGGTGTCTGTTGTTATGCTTACAGACCCATTGGTGGCGGAAAGGTTGTTGGTGCTGTTATCATATGCGGCAACACCATCCCAATCTGCATTGATGGTGATGTCGCCGTCGGTTGTCGTTACAGAATTGACGCTGCCGCCCTGGGCCTGAAGACCTTGTTTCCCGGCGGTTATATTGACGCTGCCGCCTGTTGCAGCAACGCTGTTGGTGGCGTTATTCTGGGCAACCATGCCCCATCCATCGGCGTCAATACTGACATCGCCGTCTTGCGCCGCGACGGTGTTGGAGCCGCCATCTTTTGCCAAAAACCCCGTATCGCCTGCATCAACCACCACTTCGCCGCCGCTGACGGTATTCTTGCCGCCATCGGCAGCGGATACGCCATCACCTGAGACGTTTTGGACATGAACCGAGCCCTTGCCCATATCAATGACGTTTTCGGCTCCGCTGCCCTGCGCGGTTACGCCGTCCGCCACGACAAGCTTGCCGTCGGAGGAAGTGATATGCGTGATGGAGCCTGGCGTCGTGTTCGCAACCCCGGCGTTAAGGGTGATGGTGTTGTAGTCGTCGGCCATACGGGCCGGGTCGGCAGAGCCGCTGGCATGTATGGAGCTGCCGCCGATGACCGTGTCATCCAGGTTGATATTGTCATTGCCCGTGGACGCGACGATCTGGTAGCTGCCGGTCTGTCCCGAACCCTGATGGTATTCGCCCACAGACTCCGTGCCGAAGCCGGAAACCGCCCCGTATTCGGTATCATACGCCTGGGAGTCGAAAGATGATCCGCCGGTGGCGACCACTTCAACGGTGTACTCAAAAACGTGGCCGTCCTTGACCACCGTAACGGTCACAAGTCCTCTCAGGAAATCATCCGGATCAAGGCTTTGCAGTTTGGTAAGCCCGGCTTCGCTGAATTTGAACACCAACTGGCCGTTGATGAATTCCGGTTCGGAAAGCCATCTGCTGTCCCATTCAGGAGAAAAGGCGCAGGAAACGGAATCCGGCCCCGAGGCGGCGCGGGTGATTGCCGCGCCGGACGAAAGGTTCAGCAGGTTGCCGCTGGCGTCCCTGAAAAAGACAGGGGTGCTTACAAAATGGTCTTCGCTGTCGCCGGCGCTGTACAGCACTGCACGCACATCGCCGGCAGGG
>NZ_JBAIYW010000614.1:0-1607 GCF_036763055.1 Desulfovibrio sp. 1214_IL3152
CGCCCCTCAACGAGGCGGACAGCAAAAACCTGATGCTGGCCCTGGCGGGAGAATGCGCCCTGGCCGTGGAAAAAGAGCGCCTCGCCCGCGCCAATGCGGATATTGCCGTACACGCCCAGCAGGAAAAACTGCGGGCCGATGTGCTGCGCTCTGTCTCGCACGACCTGCGCACGCCTCTGACTGCCATCTGCGGCAATGCCGCCGTGCTTGCCTCCGAAAATGACATGGAAACACAGCGTCCCAAGTCCCTTGCCCGGGCCATTGAAGAGGACACCCGCTATCTGGTGGAAATGGTGGAGAACCTGCTGTCGCTTACCCGGCTGGAACAATACGGCTTTACCCTGCGCCTGACGCCGGAACTGGCGGAAGACATTATCCGCGAGGCCGTAAACGCCACGCGCCCGACTGGAGGTGGCCGACAACGGGCCAGGCATTCCAGATGACGAAAAAACCCGCATTTTTGACATGTTCCATGCCGCCGTTATAAAAAACGGCGCACAGGAGTAGCCATGTCGCCATATCACGAACAGCAGGGCGTCATCGCCCCGGAACGCATCCTT
The DNA here is from genome assembly GCF_036763055.1 of Desulfovibrio sp. 1214_IL3152. Lineage (NCBI taxonomy): Bacteria > Pseudomonadati > Thermodesulfobacteriota > Desulfovibrionia > Desulfovibrionales > Desulfovibrionaceae > Desulfovibrio > Desulfovibrio sp. 1214_IL3152. The sequence goes on from NZ_JBAIYW010000614.1 coordinate 561, forward strand.
GTGGTCGAGGATGACAAGGGCATACGCGCTCTTGTGACAGCCACCCTTGAAAGCAGGGGCATGGCCTACCTTGCGGCAGCCACAGGACGCGAGGCCATTGCCGAAGCGTCCCGCGCCGGGCCGGACGTCATCCTTCTCGACCCCGGCCTGCCTGACATGCCCGCCGCCGAAGGCGAAGCCCGGTGCTATGAAAAGGCCATGAACGACATCCTCAATGGCATCAAGGACGACCTGCGCGACTTTCGCGTGGAGCACCTGCAGTGGTTCTCGGAGAAAACCCTGGTGGAAACCGGTGCCGTGGACGCGGCCTTTGCCGCACTGGGCAAGTCGGGCTATACCTATGAGCAGGACAATGCCTTCTGGTTTGCCACCGAGCAACTGGGCGACGACAAAAACCGCGTGCTCAAGAAATCTGACGGCAGCCTGACCTATTTCGCTTCAGACATTGCCTACCATCACGACAAGTTTGAGCGCGGCTATGACTGGCTCATCGACGTATGGGGCGCGGATCACCACGGCTACATCCCGCGCATGCGCGCGGCCATTACCGCCATGGGCAAAGAGCGCGACAGCTTTGACGTGGTGCTTATCCAGCTTGTGAACCTGCTGCGCGAAGGTCACCCCGTGAGCATGTCCACGCGCGCGGGAACCTTTGAAACCCTCGCCGACGTTATCAAGGAAGTGGGCACAGACGCCGCGCGCTTCATGTTTCTTTCGCGCAAGAGCGACAGCCCGCTGGACTTTGACCTTGAACTCGCCAAGCAGCGCAGCCTGGACAACCCCGTCTACTACGTGCAGTACGCGCATGCCCGCATCTGCGCCGTGTTGCGCCGCGCGGCCGAACGCGGTTTTGTCCTGCCGGAAAAATCCGATGCCGCTCTGCTGGCCCCGCTGGATACCCCCGAGGACATGGCCCTGCTGCGCAAGGCCGCCGCTTTTGAAGACATGCTCTACGCTGCGGCGCAATCTCTTGGCGTACACTATGTAAGCCACTATCTGACCGAGCTTGCAGGACTTTTGCACAGCTACTATGCCAGGCATCAAGTG
>NZ_JBAIYW010000067.1:0-1604 GCF_036763055.1 Desulfovibrio sp. 1214_IL3152
TCGGCCGAAGGAACCTGGGCGCCCTGGACCTACCATGACGAGCGTGACACCCTGACGGGCTTCGACGTGGAAGTCATGCGGCTGGTGGCCGGGAAGCTCGGCGTCAAAGCCCGCTTCGTGGAATCGGAATGGGACGGCATTTTTGCAGGCCTGGACGCCAAACGTTGGGACATCGCGGCCAACGGGGTGGAGGTTACTCCTGAACGCGCCGCCAAATACGATTTTTCAACCCCCTATGCTTACATCCATACCGCGCTGATAGTGCGCGGGGACAACGATACTATCAAGACCTTCGAGGACTTGAAGGGCAAACGCACCGCCAACAGTCTTTCCAGCACCTACATGGAGCTTGCCGAGAGTTACGGCGCCGAGGCCGTGGGTGTGGATTCGCTCGGGGAAACCCTGGAAATGGTTCTGGCCGGCCGGGTGGATGCGACCCTGAACGCGGACGTCTCTTTTTTCGATTATATGCGGGCTCACCCCGAAGCGAACCTGAAGATCGTGGCCTTGACGGAACACAGCATGAGCGTGGCGTTTCCGGTCGTGAAAGGCCAGGACACTGCGAGCTTCCTCGCTGCCGTAAACCAGGCCATCACCGAGCTTCGGACATCGGGCGAACTGGAACGGCTCTCACAACAATTCTTTGGCAGCGACATAACCGCTGTGAACAAGTAGTTTTTAGGGCGGCAGTGTAGTAATGCAAGAAACTTTAATCAGTGGAGACTGAGCATGTTTGGAAAAATCGGCATAACCCAGTTGCTGGTGATCTTCGGTATTTTCGTTCTGTTTTTCGGCTACAAGAAAATCCCCGAGCTCGGCAAAAACCTGGGCAAAGGGATTCGTGAATGGCGTAAAGCCGTGACGGAGAGCGACGCGATCGATATCACGCCCGAAGCGGAGCCCGCCCGGGAAAAGGTCGTGGAACGGCCTGCCCGGAAAGGGGCCTTCAGGCAGGCCCGCAGAGCCACGCACCGATAGTCGTCCTCAGGCGTCTTCCATTTCAGGCACGAGCGATGCGGAGATTGGAGACGCCTGAGTATAATACGGCCAGGCCGATGCCCCTCAAAGATGGGTCGAAAGCTGGTTGGCCTGAAGAATCCCCAATTTCTTTTCCCTTGGAGCCGCCTTGATGGCGTATTCAAGGCGATAGGCGCTGGCTTTGTCCGGACATTCTGTGAATCCCAGAAGTTTCACGGGTCTGCGCGAGCGGGTGTACCGCGCGCCTCCGGCCCGCAACCCATTGTGCTCTGCCAAGCGCCTTTCAAGATGCTTGGCTACGCCGCAGTAGTATGTCGAGTCCGCGCACTTCAGAAGATACACTTTCCAAGCGCCGGAGTCCTTTTCGAACCTTCCGGCGTAACCCACGGAGTTGTCAGAAACCTCGCGTTCCCCAGGAATCGTGGCCGGTGGCATCGCGCGGCTACAGGCTTTCTTTCAGAGCTTTACCGGGAGTAAATTTAACAGAGGTCGATGCTGCAATCATTGCTGTCCGGCTAAGGGGTAACAAAAAAGTCCAAAATCTCAGCAGTATGTGGTATAAGAAGTTACCACAACAACTTGCCACACAAGGAGATTTTGGACTTGAGCCATCATACTACACTCTT
>NZ_JBAIYW010000595.1:0-30559 GCF_036763055.1 Desulfovibrio sp. 1214_IL3152
CAAGCTTTTCCCATACCTCATCAGAAATGTCATGTCGCCGATGTGCTGGAGTTGTCATAATCACCTCGCTGTGCGAAGAGTATGACAGAAAAAGCAAATCTAAACAATCTCGTGACTACAGTGCCTAGATCATAGCGAAAAAAAGCTTGCCAAGCATGCCCTGTTCGGGTAAATCAATCTTCGCGCCGAAGTGGTGGAATTGGTAGACACGCTAGGTTCAGGGTCTAGTTCTCGCAAGGGAGTGGGAGTTCGAGTCTCCCCTTCGGCACCATAAGAAAAGCAACGGGTTAGCAAAGGTTTATTCCTTCGCTGGCCCGTTTTGTTTTTTGTATTATCTCACTTTGCCCCCAAATAGCCCCCAAGTCTGGGGGAGCCCCCTTGCTGTTCCCTTTTGGGTTGTATCTGTATGGGCGGCCGCTATGTCCCATGTCCAACGGTTACGCGTAGGCGTTGCCGGTGCCCTTCGTCATGGGAACATTGCGGCCGCTTCCTTTAAAGACGATGTTGCCCTTGAATACGCCCAGGCCCAGGACGAGGAGACCAAAAAGTCCAAGGGGCGGTCATAATGCGCGCTTTTCCTCCCATCTTCCCGCCCATTCCCTTTTTGGATGGCCCGGAAATGGATTCGCCCCTTCCGCGTGGGAAGGCCGTGGGAATCAGGAAGACCGGTACATAAAGGCAACAGAAGAATCCACATTTTGTGATTGTGGTTTTTAAGCTGTGCGGCGCACAAAAGCGTTTGTGCGATGCCCGAAACGTCTGGCAATTATAGGGGCATTGAGACAAAATTGCGCACAGCAGCGTTTGTGCGAAATTCGGTTTCGTTGTGCAACGTGGTCACGCCCCCCAAAAAACACATTGAAATCCTTGCCCGCTATCAAAATCGTCATTGCCGAGTGAGAAGAACCTACTCCGCTTGTGGAATTTCTTCCCCGATGTTGTGACCTATGGCGCAGTTGAGCCCCACATCACTTGCCGCACCGTATACGCCCACCATCGTGCCTATAAATTCTTCATTTCCCTGCCAAAAAGAGATACCGCCAAGCCTTCGGGGCAGGGCGGCGGCAACAGCGGGAAGTATGACTGCTCCAAGTTCAATCGGCGTTATGCAGTGGCCCCAAAATTGTACAGGATTGCCGGGGAGCGATTCAGGCCCTTCCTGCCTGGCATCCAGATCGGTTTCGGCATCGCTCGCGCCAGTCCCCAGCAGTTCCAGGAGGGCCTCTCGCTCAATGCCCCGAAGTCTGAACAGTAAAAAAGGATCCCGATCAAATTCCTCTGCCACAAGGTAGTAAACAGCGGCAATATGCTTGCACGGATTTGACCAGTCAGGGCACGAGCAGTCGGTTGTAAAATCATCCTTCTTTGCCGGAAAAAGCGACAGTTTGGCCTTTTTGAAAACTTCTTCAATCTGTTGCGGCATCTGACCGGACAAGAGAGCGGCGGAAAAAAGGGCCTCCTTGCACAGCGCATGGCCGATGGTGACCCACGCATCAGCCTCCAGAGGCTTGACCCGCATGGTGACAGTATACGGCTTGGCCCGTGAACCTTGCACTTTGGCGGAGATGCAGCCTTTTTCCATTTGTATGGACACGACCTGCCCTTTGCGGGCATAAGCGCGCCCACGGGTCAGCCTTGCCCCCAGCCCGAAGCTTTCAATAAGTTCAATCCAGCGTTTGGCCCACCAGTTTTGCCCAAAGCCGCCGCGCCGGCTTTGGGACTTGATGCCCCCCTTGACCTCGCGGGCTTGCGATGGAGGAAAGCCGCCATATTCAGGATACCAGGCCATGTTTACCCCTCTAGAGTATATCAACTTTGAGAATGTACATTCTCAAAGTTGTCATTCTGCCGAAAAATGCGATTTTCGGCAGAATCCACGCCGCGTTGCGGCGCGATGCACTCGTGTGCAGCGTTGGAGCATTTAAACTTTTTCAAAGTTGAAATGCTCCAGAGCGTTTTCCCGCAGCGCGAACAAATCCCGAAGTTCCTGGTTGGACAGTTCTGTCAACCATGCCTCGCCAACCCCTACCACTGCGTCGGAAATTTCTTTCTTGCGCTCAATCATGGCATCAATCTTTTCTTCCAGCGTACCGCTACAGACAAATTTATGCACGAGCACATTGCGGTGTTGGCCGATTCTGAAGGCACGATCCGTGGCCTGATTTTCCACCGCCGGGTTCCACCATCTGTCATAGTGAAACACATGGTTTGCCGCAGTGAGGTTAAGCCCGGTAGAACCGGCCTTGAGTGAAAGAATAAAAATCGGAGGGGCCTGGGCATCATCCTGAAAGCGTTCAATCATCCGGTCGCGCGCCTTTCGTGTCACGCCGCCGTGCAGAAAAAGTACCTCTCTGCCGAGGGTGTCCTGCAAATGCGCCCTGAGGATGTCGCCCATTTCCCTGAACTGGGTGAATATCAAGGCTCTGTCGCCCACGGTCAGAACCTCTTCCAGCATTTCAGTAAGGCGGGCGAGCTTGCCGGAGCGCCCGTCTATGGCCGAATTGTCGCCAAGGAAGTGGGCGGGGTGGTTGCATACCTGCTTGAGCCGGGCCAGGGTCGCAAGAATAACACCCTTGCGCTGGATGCCGTCCACCTCGTATAGCGTACGCTTGAGATCTTCAAGCACAGCGGCATACAGCGACGCCTGCTCCCTGGTCAGCGGGCAAAACTCTTTCATTTCCACCTTGTCGGGAAGGTCGGAAATGATGGATGTGTCTGTCTTGAGGCGGCGCAGGAGGAAGGGCGCGGTAAGGCGCTTCAGCCTTGTGACGGCTTCGGGATCGCGTCCGGTCTGGATGGGCATGAAGAAACGCTTGCGGAATTCTTGCTGGTTGCCCAGAAGGCCCGGATTGAGAAAATCCATAAGGGACCACAGGTCGCCGACGTTGTTTTCCACCGGCGTTCCCGTCAGGGCTATGCGGTACGCCGCCGGTATTGCCCTGGCGGCCCTGGCCTGTTTTGTTCCGGGGTTTTTGATATTTTGCGCCTCATCCAGAATGACGCCGCCCCAGGCAATTTCCTTCAGTACCTCCACATCCCGCTGGAGAAGCCCATAGCTTGAGATGACCAGCGCCTGCGCGGACGCAAGCCGCCTGAAGGCCGCTCCTTTTTTGCGCTCAAGCCCGTGATGCACCATGACCGGCAGTTCGGGAGTGAATTTTTCCGCTTCTCTGGCCCAGTTGTTGACAACCGATGTGGGACAGATGAGCAGGCTGGGCATCTTTTTGCCGGAAGACCATAATCTTTGCAGCAGGGCCAGGGTCTGGATGGTTTTTCCCAGGCCCATGTCATCGGCCAGGCAGGCCCCCAGGCCCCATTGCTGCAAAAAGGCGAGCCAGGAAAATCCCCGCGCCTGATAGGGCCGCAAAGTTCCGCCAAACTCCGCCGGGGGCTGCAATTCCGCGCAGGGAGTCCGGCCCTCCAACTGGTCGAGCAACTCGCTGAGCCAGCCCGAACTCTGCACACCGCCAAAGGCAAATCCCTGGGGGGCATCCTCACCGCCAAGGGCCATGCGGAGAATATCCCGGGCCGGGGCGGCATTCTTGCTGTTTTTCTTCCAGAAATCAGCGGCGGCCAGAATCTCCTGGCTATTGACCTCCACCCACTGCCCCCGCACCTGCACCAGAGGAACCTTGAGCCGGGCCAGAGCCAGAAGGTCTTTATAGGTTATAGGCTCTCCGCCCAGCGAAACCTGCCAGTCAAATTCCACAATGGTGTCAAGGGAAAGACCGCTTGAAGAGCGGAGTTTGGGGGACGCCGCCCTGGACTGAATGACCGGGCGGAGCTTCGCGCCTTTGCTGGTCCACCACGAAGGCAGCATGACGCCGAACCCGGCCTGCTCCAGAGCCAGGGACGTGTGCGTCAGAAAACTGTGCGCGCCCTGAACGTCCAGACTGTAGCCTTCGGGGGCGGCATCCTTGAGGCTGGCCGCAATCTCCGGCGAAATGCCGGAAGCCTGACCGAGCGCCGAAAGCACATACTCCCTGGCATCTGCGCCCAGATGCTTCACTATCGAAGCACGTTTTTTGGGACCTGACCAGAGATCCCGTATGGGGAGCAGGAGACTGCGGTCGTCATGCGGATGCAGGAGATAGGAAACCCGCCAGGCGGAATCGCCCTCCGGCGGAGAGACAGGGAGAGCATTGCCCAGGGCCGCGTCGTCATTTACGGGCTCTTCGAGCCTGAAGCAGAGCCGCACCGGGGATTTGGACAACACCGTTATGGGGCGTTTCCAACGGGCAAGGGTGCTTTTCAGGCCTTCCACGTCCTTTTGGGGCCAGTCTATGCGACCATCTGGCGAGCGCAGAGCGGCCAGCCAGGCGTCATGCACGCTCTCCGCTGCGGGCTGCGACCATGATGCCCGTAATGTGCCGGAAGTGCTGGCCTGGTTCTTCTTATTCGACAGTGCTTGCGGTATGGCGGAGCGGACAAGGGCGTCCACCATGTCAATCAAAAAAGCGCGCAGCACAGAAGCGGCGGCGGTGGAAGGCGGCGCTTTGTCGTCAGACTTGGTCAAGGCTCTGGCCGATGGGGGCATGGCGGAGGCAAAAGCGGCGAAGCGTGGCTGATCCTCCGCAGTTATCACCGGTTCCCATACGGCGCGGTAATGGCCGTCGACCATCCGCACTCCGGGCAGATAACGCTGCCTGGCAACAAGAGCGCCGGCAAACCTGAGCATTTCGGCCCAATACGCCAGGTCATGCCCCAAAAGAACGCCACGGGCGAGAGTTTGCTTGCCCGTGCAATTTGCCAGAACAGTTGCGGCTTCCCGGGCATCAAGCTGTGTGGCTGAAACGCGCCAGGGGCGGAGATGCACTGTTTTGCCAGCGTACTTCACATCGTGGAGGAGCCGATTCGAAGGCACGGGGCCAGACTTGGAGGACGGCAGCCAGGCCATGGCCTCAAACGGGCGTGCACCGTTTGGAGAAAGGCCAAGATGCTCGGTCAGAATTGCATCAAGAGCGGCCTGCCCGGCGTCAAACGGAGAAGGGGTGGGAAAAGTGGCGGACGAGAAGGGGATTGCGGCTTTTTTCCCGGATGTGCGCTTCGGGGAGAGTGCCAGGGCTGTGTCCACCATCGCAGCAACATCGGAAGAAGGAGCGGAAGATACTGCAGAGGCTGGCGAACTCTCGCCCCAAAGCAGAAATCCCATCTCCGTCTGCGCGGCGTGGAGGATAATCATTGGCTGTTACCTCTTGCTTCTGGAAGGCGAGGATGACAACATGACGCCAAGCCCATTGACATACACTACTTTCAGGTGTGGCGCGCGTCAATTGCATAGAACTGCTTTGTGGGTGGCCAGATTATGTGACCCAGTAGACGATACGGATTATTGTCCTGTTCGGGTGAAAGAAGTCTCGCCTGCCCATAAAACTGAAATATTATGAACCGCGAACTATTGAAGCTTTGACAATATGAAAAAGATTATTTTTTTCGATCAATACGGGCAACTGGGCGGCGGGCAACAGGTTCTTCTGGAACTTGTCAGGGCCGCGCTGTCGGGCAGGTTTGCAGTAACAGTGCTGATTCCCGCAGGTCCCTGCGCTGACAAGCTTGAGGCTCTGGGCGTTGAAGTTCGGCGTATTCCGTCCTGCGCTTTGACGCAGGGCAAGAAAAGTATTGTGGATGTTCTCCGACTTGCAATGCTTGATCTAGTAGTTTTTTTACAAAATTTCACGATGTTACGTTCCGCAGACCTGATTTATGTCAACGGCAACCGGCTGCTGCCCGTGGCCCTGCTGGCGGAGATGCTCTTGGGCAAGCAAGCGGTCTGCCACATCCATCTCAATCACGGCACAATGGAAAAAAAGCTGTTCCGCATTTTTCTTGGGCGGCGACGTACCAAGGCCATTGTGGTGCCGTCCGATTTCATTCAACGCGAATTGGTACGCTATGACGCCGCTTTTGCTTCTCCTCGGGTGCGCTTGGTGGAAAATGGGTTGGATGACCGTTTCTCAGAAACAGCTTTTGAAGACAGCTTCTCTGGCCGCCCCTTGCGGCATGTGGGCATTGTGGGCAGGGTGTCAGCAGAAAAGGGGCAGGATGTTCTGCCAGCTCTTGCGCGGCGGTTTCCAGATATGGAGTTTCATGTATTGGGCGATGCAGCGTTTTCTTCAGAGAATTTTGATGCTGCACTGCGCCGTGAAAGCCCGGCTAATGTGCATTTTTACGGGTGGGTGGAAGATCTGCCCCATAAGGTGCGTGAGATTGGCTTGCAAGTCTGTCTTGTGCCTTCGCGTTGTCCAGAAAGCACACCTAGGCACAGTTTTGAGGCTGCTCCGCTTGTTCCTTTACAGATGGCCGCGCTCTCATGTCTTGTACTGGTGCGCCGCCTGGGCGCACTGGAGGATGTCGCGGAAAACCTACAGTTAGCCAGCTTCAATTCAGATGAAGAACTTATACCCATGATTGAAAATCTGCGGGCGCAGTCAGCTACAGATCTCCTTGGCCAATGCCACCACAGTCATATGCTTGCGGTATCAAGATATAGTCACAATGCTTTTCATGAGCGCCTGAAAAAACTTATGTGTGCGCTTATGTCGGAGTGAGAGCTTTTTACCTAAGTCCTGTCGCCTTCCAGGAGGCGGCGCAGCTTGCTTCTGTGGCTGCGCAGCGTCACGTGCCGGCAGGCCGCGAGTGCTCTTGATATGCCTTTACTGAATCAAGGCCATAGGCTTTTGAACCAGCTATAAAAAGGGCGCAACCGCCGGGTTAGCCATGGGGACGAAAAAACAAGCCGTCGCAGTGGCTTTCCATCCGCCACCAACACGTTGGGTCGTGCCATGCAGCGTCGCAGCAGGTGAAGCCTCTTCTGCTGCTCAGGATCATCGTGATTCTGAAGATTGAAAGCCGTTTCTCGCAAGTTAGTCTTTCCTTTGCGCCGAATAACGTCTTTCAGCAATACTTCCCAGGCATCATAAACTATTTTGGGTGTATAGGGAGTGGCCGCTTCTCTGCCTTTGTTCCCCATTTTTTCTCTTATGACAGCGCTTTGCATCAGAGTTCGCAAAGCCCCGGCCAGACTTTCCGCAGTCATTTCCGGCGCCAGCAGGCCTGTTTGCCCGTCCAGGATCAAGGCATTGACACCCGGGGATTGGGCAAAACCCACCACAGGCAGGCCAGCAGCCATGGCTTCTACGACTACCAGCCCAAATCCTTCATGTCTCGAGGGATGGCACATCACGTCAGCCAGTGCGTAGCACTCTTCTGGCCTGGTTGTGCGCCCGCAAATATGCGTATTTTTTCCGATACTTAATCGCTGTATTTGTTTCTGCAGCCGTTTTTGTTCCGGCCCCGCCCCCCATATCTCCAGATGCCACTGTGGAAAATCGTGGGCCAGCATGGCAAAGGCGTCTATAAGAATATGATTCTGCTTGTCACGCTCAAGGCGTCCCATGCTCACTATTGTAAGGTGATCTTTGGGCTGTCGTGGTAATACTGGCAAGCTGACGGCATTGGGGATTACACGCGCCTTGCCGCGTAAACATTCTGGCAGGCTCGGCAGGCAGGAAGGCAGAAGCATATGAATGGCATCGGCGGCAGCCATAACTGCCAGCCTTTCCGCACGGTTCCAGATGCGGCCCTCGACATCTTCAGGGGTGCTGTGCTCGGAAATGACCAGAGGGACGCCACTGTCCCACAGGGCCACGCACCAAGGGAGGTGGCGGCGATCTGCGGCAGGAGAGATGCAAACATCAGGGGAACACGACAGAACCTGTTGGCGAAAGTTGGCAAGGTGCCCTTGCCTGCCGTTATGTGTGTATACGATAAAATGTACCCTTTCATCCACAGGATACATAAGATTGGCTGGCAGGGGTTCTGAAATGAAAACATAGACCTGATGCCCCCGAGTTGTCAGGGCAGAAGCCAAATCACAGACAACTCGTTCAATGCCCCCTATGACGTTGAGAGAGTGTCCATCTATAATGATATTCATGGATCCCAATTACGTTAAAAGGCAGATAAGTTCTTTACGGTGTTCGCGCAGAATCGCCTCAGCACGGCTCTTGTCAAAGCCGTACATTTCCACGAGCTTGTTAATGATCATAAAGTAGATGTCGCAACTCACCAGAAATTTTTTGTCTTTTCCCGGTAAAAAACGCATATAATAGCGTAAAAACTTGTAATTTTTCTTCAAAGCGTATTTGAAGCTTTCGTAGGGGGTGCGCATCCAGGGCTCATGCCCCGGCCCCCAGTAAAACCTCTCCTGACGCAGCCACAGCACCTCGGGGGAAAAAATAACATTGCCGTGAGCTATGGTGTGTAAAACCCAACTCATGTCTGTGCCGAAGTTGTCTACATCACTTTTCAACAGCCCAAAAACATGATCATTCGGGTCGGGCTCGGCCGACCTTTTGTATAAACCCCAAAGCAGAGTGGGCCCTTTGAGCCTGTACCAGTGGTGCAATGTAAGAAATTGAAAAAAGTTTTCTTCACGCGTGCCCTGAAAGAACCCGTCAGGGATGCGAATGTTGTCAAACCGGCGGCCACTGTGCATGTCATAACATTCAGGTTGCGCGGCAGCCAAGGCATAGTCCCCCTGCTGATGCAGCGCATACATTTTTTCTATAAACGTGGGGTAGTATACATCATCGTCTGAAGCATGCAGATAATATTGCCCAGAATAGCTATTGCGCAGAAAAGACCCATTATAGTAGGGCCCACCATTCTCTTTGTGTCGGGTGTATTGAATGCGCGCATCCCGTTCGGCGTAAGATCGTATGATTGCATCAACTCGCGGGTCTGGTGAGGCATTGTCGGCAATGAGTATTTCCAGATTCTGGTATGTTTGCGAAATGATACCTTCTATCGCCGCACCAATGGTATCCGGCCGATTATAGCTCAATATGCCAACGCTGATCAGAGGCGCTTCTGACATGTGTGATCCTCAATGAGAGATTCAATTTATAAAAACGTACTGCTTGGGAACGTATGTAGATAGAAAAACGCAAAGCTATAGCAGTAAACTTTATGCCCTCCACAGGGTGGCATAACACATACTACAGCGCCACAACTGGATAGACCACAGAGTTAAATTTCATACAGCACTCTTTTACAATTACTTGGGCGAGGAGCAGTTGCTATAGTAGCTCTTCCGCTTAGGCGATCGCAGTTAATAAGAAAAGGATAGAAAATATATTTTGATGTATTTGTGGATAATTGTGACGCTGCACTGCTGAATGATGAATTTGCAACAATAAAGTTTTCACACAAAGACATCAAATACAAATCGCTATAGCCCTTGTCATTGTCGTTTGCATCAACAAAATATATATTTTCCATTCGAGGGAAATTCATCTTTACCCATTCTATATCATTAGAAAAAATAAATATGGTGACGGTACTAAAGATGGCGGTAATTTCTTTTAGAGCCTTAGTATAATAGTCTATCGTGGCAACATCCGCGGGGGTTCCGATAAAGTCTCCCCGACGAACATGCACCGCTACAGAATTTTTTGAAGCCTTGATTTTTTCCGCAATGGCGCTATTTTCAAAAATTATATTTTTATTAAATTTGAATATCTCATACCACTTATTATCAAAGCATTGCAGGTAGCTTGGGTGCGCATAGTACCCAGAAAGATATCTTTTGTCATTTGATGTAATAACTTCTTCATTATATGCAAACCAGTCTTTAAGCTCATAATCATAAAAACAACGATACACCTTGCATTCTTCCCGGCTGGCTTCATCAAAACTTAAGTCCTCAAATACTTTAGTAAGAGTAAAATCTCTTCGGTATTGTTTGTTCAAATCATATCCGTCTTTTTTAAACCATGAGACGTCATATTTAATACGAAGTCCGGTCTGCTTTTTTATTGCCTGCCCTAAAAGATACTGCCCCATTTGGCTGCCAAGGCCGCCATCTACCCTCACGATCACTATTTTTTCTTTTAGTATTGAGGGATTTTGGACACAACAAAGGAGTGCTTGCAAAAAATTTTTAGTATGAACAAAAGCTCTCCAGCAGGGACGAAGGATTTTTTTACAAAACGAACATAAAACTATTAGTTTATTTTCACGCATATCATGCTACCTTGTCAGTCGTAACCCTGATGATAATTGTCATATTTTACACTGCCTGTTGCGATTGTAAAATTGCACCCAGCATGGCTTCTATAAAAGATTCAATCCACTGTGGTGAACGCGATTTTTCTTGCAGGCATTGGTCATAATAATATGTGTAATTTGCAAGCAATGCTGCTCGGGCTGCCAAAAAAGCTTCATATGTGACGTCTTCCATGCACACAAACGTTTCGCCATAACGGCGGCGTGCGTGAATGCAGTCGCCGAAATAAAGAGCCGGCCTTTCTGCGAGGATGCTTTCAGGTATTTTTTCGGTCACAAATCCGCTGTATTTGGCGTTTTCAATAATAACGGAATATTTGTATTGGGAAATAGTACGCAGCTTGTCCGCAGTTTTGCCGCCATAGTTTTTGTGCGGCGGCCACTCCCCTCCAAAGGCCTCAATATCGTCATTATCCATCGCCTGAAGCGCCAGGGCATTCCTTTGGAGGGAGTTGCCAATGGCGTCATGTTTGTATCTGGCAATAAAGACACCTTTATCCTGTGCGCCATGGACAGGCGTTAGCGGGCTGATGGGGCACTGTATCCCTGTAACTGGGATGTCATAGTATGTAATATTTCTGCAGTGTATTTCTCTGCTAAATGTGAGAACGTGGTTCCATATGCTATCCATTAAAACATGCGGCTGGTGGGGGAAAGGGCAATACGCAGGAGATTCTGCCAGAACCAGGATCTTTTTTATTTTTTGTGGCAGAGATTTGGCATATTCAAGCAGTTCCTGATCCAGGTCGCAAAAAACGGCAATATCAAAATCATCAGCTGCCGTATAACTATATCCATGCGAATGAAGTCGCTCCGCCAGCGCAACTCCCGGATAAAACAAAAAATTGCCAAAAGTGGTGTCACCCATTTGGGGCAGCATGCCCGTAAGCTGTCTGTGAAAATTGAATGTTTTTATCAGCGCCATTGCTGCAACCTGCTTTTCAGGAGCGTAAGGACATGTTTGGGAAGGATTTTTTTGAGCACACGTTTATAAAACTGGAAGGCCAATTCTTTCACCGGATTTGCGGCCAGTCCAACAATGGTGCAGCGTCGACGCAACTTTTCGCGTAAAAAAGGATCATTTGTAGTAAAATACATATATAAAAGATAGATATACTCATCTATGCGAATCTTCCACGTTGGGGCCAGGCTGCTTCCTGATGCGCTGTGCAAGCGTATTCCCACGAGGGGTTCTTGTGTACCCATGATTTTTTTTACACCCTTTGAGGCAAGCAACAAATATTCTGACCTATAGCCGTACACTGTTCGCAGGCACCACTTCATAGCATTTTCATAAACCGTTCTGTGAAGGATAATCCCGCTGATGTTGGTGATATAGTTTCTATCAATGTCTGCGGAGATAAAGTTTTCTCTTGATATTCCATCTTGATGGGCGAGCAAGCCGTAGAACGTAAAGGTATGGTTTTCTTTGGAAAAGGTATCTTTATAAAACGCCCGTGCGGGATTTACTGTCGTTTGTGCGTTCAGTTTTGGAAGAATGTCTTTCACTGTTTCTGAAAAGTTAGGCATGAGCATATCATCATGGCAAAGGATTAAATAATATATATCCTCCATGCCTTTATATGTTTCAAGAAGTTTGGGGTATATTATTGCTGCATGCTGCTTGGCTGATAAAAATTTTTTTTGAATCAGGCAGGTATGCTGAACATCAGGCTGTTGCTGCAAAAAATTCTTCCACGTGACAACGTCATCCTCTTGGGCGCTGCCTTTGTTAATGGAAACAAAAAGAGAATCAATGCAGTGAAGGTGGGGGATAATGCTTTCAAGACATTCTTGAAAGGATTTGCCACCATTATGGACTGCTAGTATCAGAGTGAGTTTTGGCATGCGGTATTTCGTCACAGCACTTTCCTGATTGCATGAGCAATGTAGTTCATTTGCTCTTCGTCGAGACCAGGGTAGCACCCCACCCAGAATGTATGATTCATGATAGTATCAGTACCCGTGAGGGGCGCTGCGATGCGGTGGGGGACGCCTTCAAAGCACGGCTGGTGTGTCATGTTGCCAGCAAAAAGCAGGCGCGTGCCAATTTTTTTCTTGTTCAGCTTTTGCAAGATTGATGGTCTGTCGTAGCTGGGGTGCAGGGTCAGCAAAAAACCAAACCAGGATGGTTTGCTTGCTGCCGTGGGCTGCGGCAAGATAAAGGGGCCGCCGTCAAGGTCGGCCAGGGCTGCGTGCAATAGCGCAAAATTGCGCCGCCTTGCCTCGGTGAAGGTGTCCAGTTTTACGAGCTGTGCCAGCCCCACGGCTGCCTGCATGTCCGTGAGCTTTAGATTGTAGCCCAGATGCGAATAAACGTATTTGTGGTCATAGCCCGGAGGAAGTTGCCCGTACTGACGCACGTAGCGGCTTTTGCAGGTGTCGTCACAGCCGGGAGCGCACCAGCAATCACGCCCCCAATCTCGCATGGAAAGAACGATCTTCCAGAGCAATGGGTCGTCGCACACCACAGCCCCGCCTTCACCCATGGTTATATGGTGTGCGGGGTAGAAGGAAAACGTGGCCAGATGCCCAAAGCTGCCGCATGGCTTTTCTTCGCCGTTCAATATGTAGCTGGAGCCAAGCGCGTCGCAACTGTCTTCAATGAACCACAGGTCATGCTGGTCTGCCACGGCCTTCACGGCTGCGATGTCAAAGGGATTGCCCAGGGTATGCGCAAGAAAGATGGCCTTTGTTTTGGGGCCAACGGCCTTTTCCACCTGCTCGGGTACTGCATTATAGGTGGGTGCTGTCACATCCACAAATACCGGAATAAGGCCGTTTTGCACTATGGGGGCAACCGTGGTGGGAAAGCCCGCGGCAACGGTGATGACTTCATCCCCTGGCTTGAGCCGGCGTCCTTTGAGCAGAGGAGAGCAAAGAGCGGATATGGCGAGAAGATTGGCAGAAGAACCAGAGTTGCACGTCAGAGAATATTTACGCTGCAGCTTTTGCGCAAACGCGCTTTCAAAGGCGTCATTGTAACGCCCGGTGGTGAGCCACAAGTCCAGCGAGGCGTCCACCAGGTTGCGCATTTCCTCTGAGCCCAGGCATTTGCCGGAGACGGGCACAGAGCTCTGCCCGGCTTCAAAGGTTTTTTGGGCGTGAGCATACTCTGTATATTGCGCGGCCGCATCAAGTACGGCCTGACGCAATGCCTGTTCTTTAGGATCGCTCATGGGATTCGTCCTGTGCATTATCTTCGGGTTTGTTGGCGTATGCGCTTATCTGGTCTAGAGTAACTTGTCGCATATGTGCAGGGTCTGGATTTTCTGCCCACGCCCGGTACCACGCTGTGGTCTGTTCCAGCGCCTCAGCCACAGTGTATCGGGGGCGCCAACCCAGCTCAATATTGGCCTTTGTGCAGTCAAGGCAGAGCATATGCGCCTCGTGGGGTTGCACCCCCTTGTCCACTGCATATGTCCCATTGCCCCACAGCCGACAAATGCGTTTTACCACGCGCTCTACGGGCCAGACATCGCCCATGTCGATGGGAGCAAAGTTCCAGCCGCAACCGAATTTGGGGCCATATTCAAGCAGTTTTGCCCCCAGCATGAGGTAGCCGCTCAGGCACTCCAACGCGTGTTGCCACGGGCGCACGGCTGTGGGGTAACGGATATGGATGGCCGTATTGGCGTGCAATGCTCTAACGCAGTCAGGAATCAGCCGATCCTTGCCCCAGTCTCCACCGCCGATGGCGTTACCCGCGCGGGCCGAAGCCACGGCCACATGGTGCGTCTGCCCATATTTTTCGTGTGGAAAGAAAGACTTGATATAGGAAGTGGTGACAAGTTCCGCGCAGCCCTTGCTGACGCTGTAAGGGTCGTGCCCTCCCATGGGGTCGTTTTCGCGGTAGCCCCATACCCACTCGTTATTGCGGTAGCACTTGTCACTGGTCACAATGACAATGGAACGCACGGAAGGGGTATGGCGACAGGCTTCCAGCACGTGGGCCGTGCCCATAATATTGGTAGAAAGCGTGCCCAGTGGGTCTTCGTACGACGGACGCACCAAGGCCTGCGCAGCCAGATGAAAAACAACCTCTGGCTTGAAGTCAGCAACAACCTGCGCCAGTTTTGTATAATCATTGATGTCAATGCGCATGCCTCGCACAAGGTCGTCTGCGGCGACAGCTTCATTCATGCTGGGGGTACTGGGCAGGTCGTTGCCTATGCCAAGAACATCTGCCCCCATAAGTTTGAGCCACAAGCAAAGCCATGTTCCCTTGAAACCGTTATAACCAGTAACAAGTACACGGCGCCCGCTATATGAGGAGCAAATCTCATTCATATTGCCCATTGGAATCCTCTCAAGTTTTTTATGGATTACACCAGCCTATGCCCTTTGACAAGTATACGTATAGAAGCTAGCGTACACCTCATCCGAAAATACAGAGAGATGAATCCGACATGAAAACAATAATTGAAGCACACCTGAGCAATATGATACGCAAGTATCAGGGACTACATGTGGTGGAGCAAAGCTTCAATGCCGCCATCACTATGCTGGTCAATTGTTATACACAAGGGCGGAAAATTCTAATTTGTGGCAATGGTGGCAGCGCAGCAGATGCCGAACATATTGTCGGTGAGCTTATGAAAGCCTTTTTGAAGCCGCGACCTTTGGATAGCGTGTTGCTTGAAAAAATTCGTCAGCAATATTCTTGTGATATGCTTGATCTTTCAAGTCTTCAAAGGGGGATACCCGCCATCTCTCTGGTTTCGGGTGTTTCGCTGCCCACAGCTTTTGCCAATGATGTCGCCGGCGATTTGTGTTTTGCCCAGCAAGTACTGGGATTGGCAAAGCCAGGAGATGTGGTGTGGGGAATCAGCACATCCGGCAATTCGCGCAATGTGAACCTTGCGCTGAAAATGGCAAAGGTGCTGGGCTGCCACACGCTGGGTTTGACAGGCAAGAGCGGTGGTGAAATGGCATCACTGGTGGATGTGGAGTTGCGTGTGCCTGCAGAAAACACTCCGGACGTGCAGGAGCTTCATCTGCCTGTATATCATGCCATCTGCGCCTGCACTGAAGAGATTGTATTTAACTATTGACAATTGGCATTAGTAGCCTGATGAAATATCAGATTACTAATGCCAACTGTTTGGTGCCGCCTTCATCTCTCTAAGGCGCTGTGGGCACCCCCCAGAATTCGCACCGGGCACAAAGAGGAATTTCATTCCTTCTGCCGGCCACATGCAACTGCTTCCAGGTAGCGCGTCGGGGACCATTCCAGATTTCTTCCAGGCTTTGCTCGTACAGCGAACCCAGCACTCCAAGTCTTTCAGGATCAAAACGCACGCAAATAGAGACATCACCCTTGCGATTAATACAGGGGTGGCCCAAAAAATCCCAACAAATCCCAACTTCAGGGATTGTGGGGGATCGTTTAACGTAGTTAAAACTTCCCATGGGTGCGTGCAGGACTCTACGCACAAAGAGTTGATTAAAACCTTCATATGGAGCCGGATCAACATTGCCGATGAGGCGAAGAGTGACAAACGGCTTGTGGTCTTTTTTCAAAGCTAAAAATTGCCCAATAATCTCCCGCTGATTTTCAGCTTCTTCATCGCCTTCGAAAATAGAGACAGAAAGGGTTTCGAGGTTGTCAATAATCTCGTCAGCCTTTTCCACAAGGAGTTTCCCATTAGTGACAATATTGCGGATATGATTCTGAAAAAGGCTGACTGCATCACCAAAACGGGGATACATCAGAGCGTCACCATCGCGGTGAAATTGAACGGTAATACCTTCAGGAATTTGCGGCGCAATTCGCTGTAACAGCGCGAAATCCATGTCTCCGTAATCTAGCGCCAGATCTGGGTAGTCTCTGTCAACCTTGCGCCTGCCGCACATCCAGCAATTTTTGTTGCACCTGCTGGTCAGTTCAATATTAATTGTTGACAATCCTGCTAAGAACATGGATAAACCCTCACTATCTATAGACCTTTTGCTAACCAGCCGCCATCCACAATCACGTCAGTTCCTGTTATATAAGATGCTGCATCAGACGCTAAAAAAAGGCATGTTCTGGCGATTTCTTCTGGCAAGCCCCATCGCCCCAGCATGGTCTTTGCGCAACGTTCCTTATACTTTTCTTCTGAAGTAAAAGAGCTGTTCGTCATCGCTGTATGCACATATCCTGGGCATACGTTATTTGCTCTTATCCCGTATGCGCCGTAATCTCGCGCTAGGGCTTTTGTAAGCATTTTCAATCCACTTTTTACTACCTGATATGCCGGATTGGCGGGCCATGCAGCTTCGGCATTAATACTTGTTATATTTATGATGCTTCCTTTATGGCGTTCCGCCATTGAAGGCGCAAGAGTGCCGCAGAGTATATAGGGGGCATCAAGGCCAATTTTTCTTATTATTTCGTATGGTTTTAAATCATATGGGTGCGGTGAAGGCAAATTGTTGGGACAGGCATTGTTGACAATTACTTCAATTTCGAAGCGCTCGTATAAGTCTAACGCGAACTGTTTTGTGGAAGATAAATCTGAGAGATCGCAATTAAGCCAGCGCAGGTTCGGATTTTGGTTGTTATCTGGTGGGTTGCGCGAAACAGCAAGGACAAAAGCACCTGCTTCAAGAAAAACATTTAATATTGCTGATCCGATGCCCCCTGTAGCACCAGTCAACAATATGCATTTCCCTTGAAGAGAGAAAATATCATGCCACATGATCTTCCTACACATTAAGTTACTGTTGGATATGAATTGATATAATGACGGTAAACATGTCTTGCCGCCAAGGATCCGAAGCGTTACTGAGTAAAAATATGTTTCTCTATACACGCACACAACGCGTGATACATGGGTAGATGAAGTTCCTGAATGTGCGGCGTACACTCAGAGGGCGCACGAAGTTCCACATCCAGCAATTCTGCCATGTCCCCACCATCGCGGCCAGACAGACCTATGGTGGGGCAGGAGAGAAGCCGTGCCACCCGCAGGGCATGGTTGACGTTCGCCGATCTGCCTGACGTGCTGATACCCCACACAATATCCCCAGGACGCGCCAAAGCATAAACCTGCTGTGCAAAGCAAAGCTCCGCGTTGACATCATTAGCAAAGGCTGTGGGCAGGGAAACTCCCGAGACCAACGGAATTGCGGCTATGCCGCCTTGAAGGGCGGCAAGTACCCGCTTGTGTGCGGGATAGGTATCTTCTACGCGGCATAGAAAATCCTGCGGGAGAGGACGTGGCAACATGAATGCCTTCATCAACTCTCCAGCAATATGTTCGGCGTCGGCCGCACTGCCGCCATTCCCACAGATCAATATTTTGCCTTTTTGGCTGGCGCAGTCGACAAGGATGCGCATGGCCCTGGCAAAAGAATCTTCCGCCACCTTCCATTCCGGATAACGCGCAACAAGCGCTTGCCAATGATGTTGGACGATCTCGCGCATCATCTTTTCCTGCTAGACATTTGTTGAAAAGGGTGGCGGTGCTAATCTGTGCTTTCATCCGCCCCAAGCGGGAAAAGCAGATGTTTTTGCAGTTCCTCCCGATCCAGAAAAGGAAACATATCCTCCGGCGGCAGAGAGATCATACTGCCGTTCGCTAGCTTGCGAGACGAAATCTTGGGCTCGAATCCCTGCTCCGGGTCCAGCATGGCCTCAATGAGCAGTGGCCCGCTTTGGTCAAGGGCAATAGCCAATGCTTCCTGCCAGTTCTCACCACTGATGCGGCGGTAAGGGATCCCAAAAGCGGAAGCCACGCCTTCAAAGTTGGGGAAGCCCAATCCAGTATCAGGTCCAGTCCCAAGTTGGCGTTTGAAAAAGTTGCGCTGGGTCTGCCGAATGGACATATACCCATTGTTATTATAGATAAAAACTATGATGGGCAGATTGTTCTGTCTGATTGTTGCCAGATCTTGCATATTCAGCATGAAGCTACCATCACCTTCAAGGCAGATAATACGCTTCTCCGGTGCTGCGGTGCTGGCTCCGATGGCTGCCGGTATAGCCATCCCCATGGGGCCATTGCCAAAGTTTGCGATGAGCCTCTGCCCAGGGCGCAAGCTTCCCGCCTGCTGCGCAGTAACCCCGGCGCTCGCATTGCCGGGAACAACGACGTCTCCGTCTTTCAGGCACTTAAAGAGCTCTTCAGCAAACCAGTAGGGATTGATCCGTCCCTGCGGGTCCATCGAATGCAGGCGATCTGGAACTACGGGCAACAGGCGTACCCGCTCCCGGCAGAATTCCAGCCATTCGTTGTCAACGCTTACGCCTGAGTTGGCGCAGGCGACGTTCAATGCCTGCACAAATGGTTTTGTTTCGGCCACAATTGTTTCATCACCGATATACTGCGGCCGTTCAGACTCGCTGGCGTCACATTCAATCACAATCTTTCGGGCATTTTTGCCCATTGCCTTCCAGTTGTATGTGGTCATCGTCAGGTGCATGGTCACGCCCAAAAAGATGAGCAGGTCGGCATTCTGCACATTGATATTGCCCGCACGTGTGCCCACATTACCCATTCCCCCCGCATAGAGGGGGTGCCCTTTTTGAATGATGTCCAGCGTTCCGGCACAAAGCACGGGACAGTGTAGCCGCTCGGCCAGAGTGCGGAAATCCTCAACCGCGTGAGCCATACGAAGTCCTGGCCCGGCTACCAGAAGAGGACGCTCGGCAGCGGCTATGGCGGCAGCCACCTCCCCGGCAACCCCACTGAGATCCGCAGGAGGAATAACAGGCATATGGAAGCCGGGCAGGCTATCAGCATCCACCTGCATGGCCTGAACGTCCACGGGGACTTCTATCCATACCGGGCCGGGTCGGCCTGTAACAGCGATGTGGTAGGCCTTTTCCATCTCGTATCTGATACGCGTGGGATCAGTGATGGACACCGCGTACTTGGTGATAGAGCGAACCATGGGTACAATTTGCGCTTCCTGCTCTCCGGCTTGGCGCAACTGTCCCACAAGACCATAAGTGGCACACAGGGTTTCGCGCTTGGACTGACCGGAGATGACGATCATGGGCAGGCCGTCCACAAAAGCACCAAAAACGCCAGTCATGGCATTCAACGCGCCTGGACCAGAAGTGACCTGAACAAGGGCTGGCCTCCCGGTCACATGGGCATAGCCTTCCGCGGCCAGCGCGCAAGCCTGCTCATGGTGGCAGCAAATTGTATTGATCCGCAACTCTGACGCCAAAGCGTCATTGAGGTGCATGGCCATGCCGCCTGTGAAGAGGAAGGCTGTGTCAATATTCTTGAGTGCAAGTTGATCTACAAGGAAAGTTGCAAGGCGCATACGATTCTCATTTTATATCACAGAAACGTTAATGATGTTATTTTTTCTGAATTCATTACAAATTTGTTCAGAGCCAAATGACACACAAACTATGAAATGGCAGTCTTTATAATCTTTAAGTGCAGTTTGAAAATCAATAAACTTATACATTGCCCCATACTTGCTAGCCCCTAAGTCCTTGTATGCCTTGTCAACGATGGCTTCAATCGTAACGCCTTGTAGTGGCCCACCATTTTCCCGAGCTCTAAAAAAATTGTCTCCAAAGCCATACACAACGATTTTTTTATTCTCAAAAAAACTTTTTCCCAGCAAGGCTCTTCTTTTTTCTTGAGAAATATATGTTAACATAGAAGTATACAAAGCAAGTTGTTCACTTTTAGGCTCAAAAGAGGAATTCCGCTGTTTTTTTGCAAAAATATAAAGTGCTGGGAAGTCTTTTCCGTCTTTATATTCAAATTGGTTGATTCCCGCATGCGTTACTTCAAAGTTCATTCTATTCAATAAATTACGCAATGATTCCACGCTAAAATGATTAACATGAAGGCGATCTATATAATAAAGAAATTCTCTTCTGGGGAAATCTTTGTATCTCGAGGCGTCGGGTACTTCTAAATATAGAATCCCAGAGTTATTAAGAATGGAGTCTAAATCATAATGAAATAAATTTATAAGGTGCTCAAAAAAATGCGAAGCAATCACTACATCAAACTTTATATGATGTTTTTTAATATTAGAAAATTCATAAACAGGATGTTTTATGGAAAATTGTTGGCAAGCATCACAGCCGATATAGTCATGCTGAGGAAATCTGAGCTCCATAGCTTCCATTAAACCTCCGCTTCCACAACCAATATCTAAAATTTTTAGCGTTGAATTACTTTCGAGAATAGGAGAAAGAGTATCGATCTGAATCGCATAACGGTTTTTATCAAGAAGTGGCTGACCTGATATTGTCATCTGGTCATTTACACAGTGTTCATAATATCGATCATAACATTCTTGGTCACCAGGAGCTGTAAAAACAAAATTGCAGTGCTTGCAAGAATACAAAAAAACCTTTTCTGGAAGAAATTTTTTTTCTCGCAACTCTAAAGTGAAAAAGGGCTCTTCACATCTTTGCGCACATATTGGACACGTGTGAATATCTGTTCTTCTTTCAAAAGGATAAATCATAGAGGTGTTCTTTTCCCCATAGGGGCCATGTTTCTCAAGTAACGATGATGAGACTATTCCACTCAAGTCACCGCTGGAAAAACTCTAACTTTTTTAAACTAGTCGGCACTCTATCTATAAAAGATAGCCGATTCTTTCTAGTTTAAGTTGCAATGGCATAAACAACGGTGTCGCCATATGTCTCAGAGTGTTGCCGCAAATGTATGGAATACCCCAGATTGAGCCTGTGAATATAGAGAGGAATGGCGTATATATCTTCTTTTTTATGATACACAGAAAAAATTAAATCTGGCCGTTGTGAGCGGATTAAGTTGTCAGCCCCTCTTAATACTTCCATCTCGTAGCCCTCGACATCCGCTTTGAGTATTGTAGGGAGAGGATTTTTCCCTTTAAAAAAACTGTCTAGACTTTTAACTTGGACTTCGCGCCTGTTTTCTCTATCAGAGACAAGCAAACTGGATTCTATTCCTGAGCCAGAAATTGCCATCAACCCATCTGATTTCGCAATAGCGAGGAACGATGCGACAACATTGGTGTCGTCTTTTGTTGTATTTTGAAGCTGCAGAAAACTATCGTAATCTGGCTCAAAGGCATAATATTTATATTGCCCTGTTTTCCCAGGGATTGTATGTTTCAAAAAATCTTTATATGTATCACCAATACTTGCACCAAGATCACAAAAAACATCGTATCTTACCATACTAAGCATGTCTGGAGCATAATATGGGTCGGGGATGTATATTTTTTTTATGAACTTCAGATCAAGAGTAAGCTGAAAAGCCAGAAAATTTTTGAGCACCAAAAGAGACTGTTCATCAAGTAATGAGGCCAATTCCGCAATTTCTGCCGTGCCAGCTGCTTCATCAAAGTGGTAGCCAACCGGCGGTGCCGGTATGGATGATGGCGGCAAATCAACAGGAAGAATTGTTTCAACCTTATATTTTTTGCATTGTTCAAACATCTCTCGTGCGTACGCAGACGTGAGAATGACCAGTGGATATGATTCTTTTTGCAAAGTTTCAACAGAAAGAATGTTTATATCTCGATAACGAGTTCCAATTTTAGCTGGGTTAGAGTCAATGCAGTATTTGGGAACAATTCCTTCGCGCAATAGCATGTCAACGACTATTTGGCCAAACAGGCCAGCACCAAAAACAATGACGTCTCTGTCCTGAATTTCTGCAAATGAACCATAGCTCTTTTTAGAAAAAGTGAAGCAGGCTTTTTTTAATGCGGCGAGTTCTTTTGAAGAAAATACAGATTCAAGATAGTTCATTTTAATCCACCTTCAAGTGCGCACGCAGTTTTTCTGCCACCTTGGCTTCTTCGGGCAGGATACGCTTGTTGCCATCGCCCATGGCAACTTCAAGGATTCGTGTGTACCGGCAGAGTTGATGCAAGCCTGCGCCTTCCACACTGGCTGCCTGATCGGATCCGTACATGGAACGGTCAAGGGTGATGTGGCGCTCCAGAGAGGTGATGCCCAGCATGACCGCACCCACGGAAACTGCAAGGCCTGTTTCGTGGCCGCTGTAGCCGACATTGCAGTTAAAGGCGTTCCGCAAGGTTTCAATGCAGCGCAGATTGGCGTTTTCTACCTTCATGGGGTAGGTCCCTACGCAATGCATAAGTTCAAATGGGCACCCTGCTTCTCGAAAAATGGAAACTGCCTTGCCAATATCGTCCATGGTTGACATGGCTGTTGATATGAAGGTGTGCTTTTTGCGCGAGGCCACAGCCTTCAGAAATCTTTCACTCACAGTCATGGCCGAAGCGACCTTGCTGTACTTGCAGTCATATTGGTCAAGAAACTCCAGGCTGTTCTCATCCCAGGCCGAAGCGAACCATTCAATGTCTCTTTCTTTGCAGTAGGCATCGATAACGTCAAATTCGGCCTTGCCGAATTCAAGCCCTGCCTTTTGATCCCGCTGCGTGGTGCCCCAAGGGCTTTCCCGAAGCGAATCCAGAAACTCTTTGGTGTAAACCACGTCTATGTCGCGTTTTTGAAATTTAACGGCATTGCACCCGGCCCCCTTGGCCATATCAATCAACTTTTTGGCAATTTCAATATCACCATTATGGTTGATGCCAATCTCTGCGATGATAAAAACGCTCATTTAAGCCTCCGTGATGATGTTTGGCGCATATTATGCCACTCCAACATGCGATACAAGCCGTCTTCCAGCGAATATCCCTCTTTAAGCTCCAGTTCATGCTCGATTCTGGCGATGGCCGGCACGTAGCAAGCCGGCGCATTGCCCTGCAGGGGCGTCCCCTCAACGACTACATCTTTATCCAGACCAGCACAATGCAGAATAGTTTTGGCCAGTTGCTTCAGATTGACGCCGTGCCTTGAGCCCACGTTGTAGGGCGTGGCATGGCGTCCTGCGACCAGCAGTACCAGCAACCATGCTGCCATGTCTGCTCCGTACAAAAATGAACGTACCGGGGTGCCGTCACCCTTGATGACAATGTTGCGACCTGCCAGAGCATCTGCCACAAAGCTGCCCAAAGCATTGACACCAAGTGTTACATGTGCCCCAGAAAAGGCAAAACACCTGGCAACTACTGTTGTAATATGATACTGCTCGCCAAGTGCTGAGGCATATGACTCCAAAAAACGCTTTGTTTCGCCATATACACGCGGTTCGGAAAATGGATTGGGCGGGGCATTTTCTTCGCATAATCTGCCATCCATGGTCCCGCCCACTGGGCCAGTGCCGTACACAGCCCCTGATGATGTCATTAATACTGTCTTGCAACCCCGTTCTGCCGCAAGCCTGTACAATCTTTCTGTCCCTTGTGTCGCCGTTGTCATATGCCGGGCGGCCCAGGAGGAGGTGCCATCGTTAGGCAGGTTCAGTCCATGTATGGCAAGTTCAAAGGGCGGGAGCGCGTCAGCGTCAAAATCCATTATGCCGCCATCCAGAAAGCGGATGCAATCATGGTTTTGCAGATGGGGCATTTCAGATAAAAGCGTATTCCTGTTGCGCGTCAACACTGTAAGATTGAGCTGCAACGCATATTGCTCATTGAGCCACAGCAGGGCATCAATGAGCCATTTGCCCATAAATGCAGTGCATCCAACCAAAAAAATGCTTTTTTTCTCATATAAATTTATATGCGTAGCAAGACTATGCCCGATATGTTGCAAGTCCTCAATAAAAAGGCTGTATTTTTGATTGCGTGTCATGACTGCTCTGTGCGTGCATCCGTCAAATGCTTTTTCAAAAAATTCTGATATTCTGGCAATACCTGTGCGGCATTCCCTTGCTTCACTACCTGACCATCTTGCAGCCAATACAGATGGCTACAGGCTTCAACCGTACTCAACCTGTGCGCCACTATTACAATGGTCATATTATCGCGCAGGCTCAGTATGGTGGACTGTATTGCCGCCTCGGTGGCCCCATCCAGTGCGCTGGTCGCTTCATCAAAGAGCAGTAAGTCCGGGGTGTCGTAGAGGGCGCGAGCTATGGCCACGCGCTGCACTTGACCACCCGAAAGCCGCACGCCCCTATCTCCCATGACCGTATGTATTCCTTGGGGCAAATCTTCCAAAAAATCCATGGCGGCCAATTTGCAACATTCTAAAACACGCTTTTGGTCCGGCCCTTTCCCCCAGTCAGCAAAGGCCACGTTCTCGGCAAGCGTCGCGTCCAGGATGTAGGGATTTTGTGGCACATAGCCAATTTTCAAAAAACCCGGGCTGGCATGTACCTCTTTGCCATCAACCAGTATTTTCCCTGATGTTGGAACAACAAGCCCAGTCAAAATACTTACCAGGGTGCTTTTTCCTGCGCCGGAAAGCCCGATAAAGCCCACCATGCTTCGCTTGGGAATGGTAATGTTTATGTCTCGCAGTGACGGTTTGCAACTATCTGGATAAGTAAAGTCAATATGTTGCAAATCAAGGCTATGGTGGAAAGGCAGCGTGGACGTCTCGCCCTGCAAGTCGGGGATTGACAGGCATTTGCGCAGCAGAATGCTGACCGGCGTAATCTGCGCCTTCATCATCAATACGCCGCCAACAGTCTTATTAAGGGCCGGCAGCAGACGCCATGACACCGCTGCCATGAGTGTAAGCGTGCCCGTAATGCTGGCTACGCTGTCTCCCAGCACAACCATCAGCAGTACGCCACAAAGCAATAACAGCATTCCGGTGGACTCCAGCCACCACTGCGGCAGGGGAGGGAAAACGCCCTGTTTCGCCGCAGCCAGTGCTGTTGGCCGGGCCAGGCTTTGATAGCTTTGTATAAAGGCCAGCTGTTGATTATAAATCTTGACCTCGCGTATCCCATGCAGGGCCGCATGCGCCACGCGGCTTGAAATTTCACTAAGTTCCCCTGTACGCGCCCCTGCGTCTCGGGCCCTGCGCTGCGCCATTTTATAAATGAGCAGTGCCACACACGCAGAAACACCATACAAAAGTACCGATACGGCAGGAGCCATCGTAAAGGCCCCCACTAACAGGAATAACATGATTCCGGCCTGACTCAGGCTTTGCAACAGTCCCGTGAAAAAGGTGCTGCTATGGATGCGCCAGTTCAAGTAATTGAAGAGTTCACCGGGATTATTTTGCGTGTGCCAAATGTAAGGCGCAGCTATATAATTGTTGAAAATTTTTAAAGAAATATCCCAGGCTACCTCTTGCGCGACAAGGCACTGCCAGTAGGTCATAAAACCAATGGCAAGATTCTTTATCACAGTGGCGGTGCACACCAGTATCAGCACAAAAAAAAGCATTTGAATCTGCTGCGGCATTTCTGAGCCGATGGTGGGCAAAAACTCAAAAATTCGCCGAAGTAGGTCTATTTTATTCAAGCTGGCAGGGTCAGCCAAAGCTACCCCCAAAAGTGATATGGAGCCAGCCAGACCCAGTTCGATAAAGCCCATGACAAACATGGCAAATCCAAGCCATATGAGCTGTCTTTGCCTGTGCTGAGGAAGTAGCGCGTAAAATTTTCGTGATGTGGCGAGCATGCTTACCAGTCTGTGTACAATTTTGCCTGAATATTCGAGCAGGAATGTTTGCCTGAGACGATAGATATATCTAACTATGTTACATTCTGCTTAATCCTGTGATGTTACCATTTTATTTTTCATACAAATAATGGGAAAGCAATCCCGCTGTGGTGCTGACTGTCAAAATAGTCTTTAGATGTCAGCTAGTTGCATATATGCAGACGATGCAAAAAATCGTTGTATGTATTGCACAGGCCCTCCTCAAGGGTGGTGTGAATTTTCCAGCCTATGCCCAGCAGCCTGCCAGAATCCATGAATTTACGCGGGGTGCCGTCTGGTTTGGCGGCATCGGTGGCAATTTCACCCCTGAACCCTACCACGCGGGCTACCATATGAGCGACATCCATAACGGAATGTTCCACACTGCTTCCCACGTTGACGTGCTCAAAATCCGAAAGTTTTCCATGAGAAACAGGCAGGCCTCGGCTATGTCATCCACATAGAGGAATTCGCGTAGAGCTTTGCCCGTGCCCCAGATAGTCACTTTTTTGGCTCCGGTGACCTTGGCCTCATGGAAGCGCCGAATAAGCGCGGAATCACATGGCTGTTTTCCGGGTGATAGTTATCTCCTGGGCCATACAGTTTGGTGGGCATGGCGCTGATGGCGTCAAAGCCGTACTGCTTGCGGTAGGACTGGCACATCTTGATGCCCGCAATCTTCGCCAGGGCGTAGGCGTCATTGGTGGGTTCCAGCGATCCGGTGAGCAGGTACTCTTCCTTAATGGGCTGCGGGCACAGCTTGGAGTAAATGCAGGACGAGCCGAGAAACAGCAGTTTTTTGCTGCCGTTGCGATACGCACTGTCAATGACGTTGTTCTGTATCTGTAAGTTTTGCTAAATAAATTCTGCTGGATAGGTGGCATTGGCATGAATGCCGCCCACCTTGGCGGCAGCAAGCACCACAATATCTGGCCTGTGCTGCGCAAAAAAGCCCGTACCGCCGCCTGAACGCACAAATCCAGTTCCGCATGGGGGCGCGCGAGCAGATTGCTGTAGCCTGCACGCGCCAGGGCGCGGCACAGGGCGCTGCCCACAAGGCCGCGATGTCCGGCTACATAAATAAGCGAATTTTTGTCCATGCGGAGCTACTCGTTATAGCTGAACGTCTTGAATCCTGCCACCTTGCACACGGCATCGCGCATGCTCAGGGCAAGGTCTTCGCGTGTCATTTCAGTCACCATATCTTCAAAGGTCGTGCGCGGCTCCCATCCCAGCTTTTCCTTGGCCTTGGCCGGATTGCCCAGCAGGGTCTCCACCTCGGTGGGGCGGAAGTAGCGCGGGTCTACCCTCACAATGACATCGCCGGGTTTGACGTGGCATTCCAGTCCCTGCCGGTTGCCAGCGGCCTGTTGCAGTTCGTTTACGTCCACAGCCGCCACGGCGCCGGTTTCGTCTATGCCCGCACCTTGCCATGTGAGCGTCAGGCCCAGTTCTGCCGCTGCCGTGTTGACAAAGTCGCGCACAGAGAACTGGCGGCCCGTGGCGATCACAAAGTCGTCCGCCTGCTCCTGCTGCAGCATAAGCCACTGCATTTCAACATAATCGCGAGCGTGACCCCAGTCGCGCTTGGCATCCATATTGCCGAGATACAGGCAATCCTGAAGCCCCAGCACCATGCGGGAGAGAGCGCGGGTGATCTTGCGGGTCACAAAGGTTTCGCCGCGGATGGGAGATTCGTGATTGAACAGGATGCCGTTGCAGGCGTACATGCCGTAAGCTTCACGGTAGTTGACCGTAATCCAGTAGGCATAGAGTTTGGCGCAGGCATAGGGCGAACGGGGATAGAAGGGTGTTTTTTCGGTTTGCGGCACTTCCTGTACCATGCCGAAAAGTTCCGAGGTAGACGCCTGATAAAACTTTGTTTTTGCGGTCAGGCCGGCAATGCGGATGGCCTCCAGAAGGCGCAACGTGCCAAGGGCGTCCACATCAGCCGTGTATTCCGGCGATTCAAAGGACACCTGCACATGGCTTTGCGCCGCGAGGTTGTACACCTCGTCGGGCTGAATTTCCTGCACCAGCCGCACAAGGTTGCTGGAATCACTCAGATCGCCGTAGTGCAGCACAAGTCTCTGGTCGCAGGTGTGCGCGTCCTGAAAAAGGTGGTCCACTCGGTCTGTATTAAAAAGGGACGAACGCCGCTTGATGCCGTGTACCTTGTATCCCTTGCTCAGCAAAAATTCGGCAAGATACGCGCCATCCTGACCAGTAATGCCTGTGATAAGAGCTTTTTTCATTATAACACTCGCTTAGGCCAGGGATGAAAGGATAGTGCGAACCCGGTTGAGATCTTCCGTATGGTCCACATGGTCGTTGCCGATAAAGAGGCCATTGGCGTCCACATATTCGGCATTGGCAAGGCTGCCGGATACAGAATAATCAAAATACCGCATGACATCCTTGGTCGCAAAATTGCCTGAAACGATTTGGCGGCATTCTACGCCATTGTCAAGCAGCGTTGCGGCAACATGGTTGCGCTTCAAAGGCGAACCGGGCCGGATGACCAGAGAAAAACCAAACCACGAGGGCGAACCTATGCCCTGCTGCACCATAAAATGCGGGTCGTCGGCAAACAGCTTCAAGAACTGCTCGGCATTTTTTCTGCGCGCAGCCAAAAAGCCCGGCAGTTTTTTAAGCTGCTCGCGTCCGATAGCGCCTTCCATTTCCAGCGGGCGCACATTGTAGCCCGGCAAAAGAAAGCGGAAGGATTCTTCAAAAGGATTGTCCGACTTGACGCACAGGGTATTCTCTTTCTGCAGGTTGCGCGTCCAGCCGTGCGCCCGCAGGCAGAGCAAAAGGTCATGCAGATGATCGTCGTTGGTGACGATCATGCCGCCCTCCATGGTGGAAATATGGTGCGAAAAGAAAAAGGAATACGTACCCATAAGGCCGATGGACCCCGCGTAGCGCCCGTTGTAGGTCGCCCCCAGCGATTCGCAGTTGTCTTCAAGTAGGGTGATGTCGCGGTTGCCGATGATGGCGTTGATCGCGTCAAAATCGTTGGGATTGCCAAGCAGGTTCACAACCATGATGGCCCGCGTCTTGTCGGAAACGGCGGCGGCGAGGGCTTCAAGATCATAGTTGAGGGTGTGCATATCCACATCCACAAACTTGAGACGGAGGCCATACTGCTGCAAGGGGTAGTAGGTTGTGGGCCAGGAGATGGCAGGCACCACAATCTCGTCGCCAGCCTTGAGGCGGGGTTCGGGGCGTGTGAAGAACATGGCTGCGGTCATCAGAAGGTTGGCGCTGGAGCCGGAATTGACCATAACCGCATGTTTTGCCCCCACAAAGGCGGCAAATTCTTTTTCAAAGGTAAAAACAGCCTCTCCCATACTGGTGGTCTGCGCCTGGGCAAGAGCTGCCGCGGCGTCGATTTCCGCACTATTCCAGGTGGTGCTGGCGAGGTTATAGCGATGTGTAGTAGGCATGCGTTTTCTTAATCCCTTCTTCAAGAGTATGGCGTGGGGTAAAACCAAAGGCATTTTGCCGCGACACATCCACAAGTTTGCGCCGCATGCCAGCGGGTTTGCCCAGGTCATGGCTAAATGCCCCCTGATAGTGCAGCACCCGGGCCACCGCCTCGTAATAGTCGTTTACAGTATGGTCATAGCCAAGCCCCACGTTCATAAGGTCGGGCAAGGCTTCAAATTTTTGCACAGCCATAAGCGTCAGCTGCGCAAGGTCTTCGGCATACATGAACTCGCGGCGGGCTTCGCCGTCGCCCCATATTTCCACAGTGTCCAGCCCTTCGCGCACGGCAGTGTCGATCTTGCGAATAATGGCGGGGATCATGTGCGACGCGCGCAGGTCAAACCTGTCGTATTTGCCGTAGAGATTGCACGGCACCAGAGTTTTGTAGGCTTTGCCGGGATACTGGGCATTGATGTACTGGCACAGACGAGTGGCAGCGCATTTGGCAATGGCGTAGCCCTCGTTGGTGGGTTCCAGACTGCCAGCCAGCACCATATCTTCCACAAGCGGATTCGGCGCTTGCGCCGGATACATGCAGCTTGAACCCATGTTCAAAAAGCAGCCCACACCCTGTTGTAAAGCACCCATGATGATGTTGAGGCCCATCTGCATGTTTTCGTACAAAAAATCCACAGGTGCGGCAATGTTGGCCTGAATACCGCCGACCCGGCCCGCGCAGTGGATGATGAGCGAGGGCTTGTGGCGCTGCAAAAACGCGTCCACAGCCGACCTGTCCATGAGGTTCAGTTCGCGGCTGCGCGGCGTAAAAAGCTCGTACCCCGCAGGCTCCAGCACTTCAACAATGTTGCGGCCCACCATGCCGGCAGCCCCGGTTACCAGTATAGAATATCTCTGCGTCATGATTCTCCGCGCAATGGCGCCTGAAAGGCGCGATCAAAAAAGCCCGGCATGAAGGTGCTAGCCTTCCCGCCCGTACACATCGGCAAAACGTACAATATCATCCTCGCCCAGGTAGGCACCGGATTGGATTTCAATAAGCACCAGAGGGATGACCCCGGGGTTTTTCAGCCGATGTTTTGTACCCACAGGGATGTAGGTGGACTGGTTTTCAGAGAACAAGTGCACCGCATCACCATTGGTCACCTCGGCCGTGCCGCTGACAACCACCCAATGCTCGGCGCGGTGATGGTGCATCTGGAGGGAAAGCTCCGCGCCGGGGTTGACCGTGATGCGTTTTACCTGAAAGCGGGCGTCCATAACGAGCGTTTCGTAGCTGCCCCAGGGGCGGTACACCAGCGGGTGCTGTCTGCATTCGGTTCGCCGGGCTGACTGCAGGCGGCCGACCATGTTTTTGACTTCCTGCACCCGCTCGCGCGGGGCCACCAGTACGGCATCGCGCGTTTCCACAACCACAAGGTCGCGCACGCCAATGGCCGTCACCAGACGGTGCTGGGCGTTAAAATAACAGTTTTCCGCGTCTTGGGTCATGACGTCGCCGTGGCAGACGTTGCCGCTGTCGTCACCCTGTTCCGCCTGATAGAACGCCTCCCACGAACCAAGGTCGCTCCAGCCTGTGGACAGGGGGACCACCGCCGCGCGA
>NZ_JBAIYW010000458.1:0-1595 GCF_036763055.1 Desulfovibrio sp. 1214_IL3152
TTCGCCATATATGTAGTTGACGTACTTGCCGGGATTGTCGGCAATGCGGGCGCGGGCCACGCGGATCAGGTCGCTGCGGCGGCCGAAGGTAAGGGCATCCTTGGGGCATGCCTGCACACAGCCGGGCAGCTTGCCTTCCTTGAGCAGCGGCTCGCAGAAAGTGCATTTCTGTACGAGGGGGTCAAAGGCCTCGTCGTACTGAAAGCCGGGAACATAGAAGGGGCAGGCAACCATGCAGTAACGGCAGCCCACGCACTGCGAGCCTTCGTAGTGAACAGCGCCGTTGGGCTGCTTGGTAAAGCACTTGGCAAAGCAGGCAGAGGCGCAGGCCGGGTCATTGCAGTGGAAGCACTGCAATTTGCGGAACACGTCCTTGCCGTTGACCTTGTACTTGTTTACCACTGTCCATTCATATTCGCCTGTGCGGCGGTGCGTGTCGCACACCGTAAGGTCGCTGAAGGGTTTTTTGGGTTTGGGCAGGTGGTTGACCTTGTTACAGGCTTCTTCACACTTGCGGCAACCGATGCAACGGGTGGTGTCGTGCAGCACCCCGTAACTGTCTGCGTAATATGGGAAGGTATGGGGTCCGGCCTGGGCCACCTTGGCACTGCCAAGGGCCGAGACCACGCCCGCGCTTCCCAGAATGGTCAGAAATGTTCTGCGTTTCATATCTTACTCCATGCTAGTCGGCGCTTTTGGGCGCAGCCTTATGGCAAGTGGTGCAGTCGGTGTCACGGGGACGCGCGACATCCATGCCCTTGTGGCAACCCATGCACTGCAGATGGTAGGCGGCCATAAGGTTGGGACGACCGGGATTGGCCTTGTCGATCTCCTTGGTGTGGCAGCTGCCGCACTTGGGAGGCGTAAGGGAAAGCGGGCTTCTGTGGTGGCAGGTGGCGCACAGAATTTCAGGCTTGTTGTGGAAAGCCTGAGCCAGCTTGTCGTCCTTTATCCTTTCCATAAGGGAGGTGAGGTGGCGGCGGTGGGTAAAGTTGCTCGGCTCGTACTTGTCGGCCAGGGCATCAATGACCACCTTATACGGGGCCAGCATGGGGGAAACAGGTTCAACGGGCTTGCGGGCCAGCACGGTTTCTGCGGCCAGCGCCTCATTGTCGCCGGGCAGCAGGGTGCCGTTAATGCCCTTCTGCATCTGTTCGGGCGTCATTGAAGGCGTGATGTTATGGCAGGTGGCGCACCATGCCTCGTCACGCTTGGGCGTGACAATGGCGTGACAGCCCGCGCATTCGCGCCGTTCTTTGGTTTGCTGTTCGTGACAGCTCACGCAGCTTACGGGCGTATTGCCCTTGGCGCGTTTGGCGATATTGGTGGCGTGCATGGCGCGGTCAAGGGTGATGTAGTTGCCCTCGGCCTTGCCCTCTACCGTGTGGCAGGTGCTACAGGACACCGGATCGCCCGTGTGGTGACAGGTCTCGCAATTGTCAACCTTCTTTTCATGGATAAGATGGTTGAAAACCACGGGTTTCATGGCCGCGCCCTTGGGATTGGGCTTTTCGCCGACCGGAAACATGACTATAGCCGATGGCGCGCCGCTGTCTGTTGGCTCCAGGGCTGCGGCCGTGGCCGTGCCCCCCAGC
>NZ_JBAIYW010000622.1:0-1592 GCF_036763055.1 Desulfovibrio sp. 1214_IL3152
GCCGCAGGCCCGGCAAGGTGACTCTGGTCAAGAGCCGCGTTCATGTCGGTCAGGCCCATGTCGTGCAGACCGGTTTCTCCGAAAAGGCCGGTGCCGTCCTGTTCTGTGTCCTGCCCGTCGGCGGCCGCGAACAGGCTGTCGAGGCTTTCATCGCCGTAGGTCAGGGTGACGGGGGTGTACAGTTCGGCAAAGTCGCTGCCATCGCCCCCTTCATTGCCGAGGTAGCCGTTGTGCAGGGCATCATCCCCTTCTTCAAACAGATCCGGCAGATCCGGCAGGTCTGTGAGCATGTCTGCGGGCGTGCCTGGGGACATGTCGGCAGGGTCGCTCAGGAAGGCGAAAAGCGGCTGCGCCTGTCCGTCTGCGTCTTCACTGAAGTGCGCCAGGGCCGTGGCGTCATCAAGAGTATCCGCCCCAAGAGCGTCTGCCCCGGGGACCTCCGCATGTGCGGTATTGTCCGGCTGCGCGCTGAAGATGGTCTCCGGGCTGTCGCCTGTCATGTGGTCTGCCATAAGGGCCGGGCCGTCGTGATCGGCCAGGGGCGAGTCCTGCATGTCGTCATGTCCGGCGGCATGCTGCGCGTCCTGCGTATGGTGCTCCGCGCCGGTTTCCGCAGGCATTGCGAAACTGAAGGGGCTGGGGGAGTCCCCCTGGGGGGCAATCTCCGGAGGCCGGAAGTCATAGTCGACGCCTGCACTGTGGAGGGTGTTCAGAAGGGCCTCGAAGCTTGTCTCAGAAGGCAGGTTATTGGGGTCCAGCCCGTAAAATACGACCTCTGAAAGCCCATCAATAAGATTGCCGCTCACTATGCCGGTGAGCCATGCCCCGTAGTGCGCCACAAAGTCTGCTGGGGTATCGGCTTGCAATACCAGGGTGTAGGTTCCGCCGTTGTCGACGGTCACGTTCAGGCTGCCGGACTGTACAGTACCGTTGAGGATAAGTTCGTTGCTGCCGTCGCCCAGGTTGATTTCATTGCCGTTGGCATCGCCCTTGACATCGCCGTTGATGGTCACCTTGTCGTTGCCGGCACCGGTGGTGATGATGTTTTTGCCGCCGTTTTCGGCCTGCATGGCGATGCCCTGACCGTTGTTGGCGGTGGCGGTGAGGGTGATGCTGTCCGTGTCTCCTGCCTGGGAATGGCCAGTGATGCGGTTTACGGAACCGCCGCCGTCGGCCCACATGGCAATGGCTTTTTCAGCGGCACCGGCCGATGCGGTGATGGTCACGGTCAGGGGCGAGCCGATGGCAGACTCAGCAGACTTAATCGTATTTACGCCGCCGCCTGCGGCAGCCATGCCGTAACCGTAGCCGGTGCCGGAGCCGTAGCCGGAGCCGGAGCCGGTCACTGTCACGTTGCCGTCACCGGTGATTTTGATCTCGTTGCTGCCGTCACTGGTGGCGTTCATGCCGTAGCCGGAGCCTTCGAAGCCGGAGCTACTGGTGCCGTTGCCGGTCACGGTCACGTTGCCGTCACCGGTGATTTTGATCTCGTTGCTGCCGTCACTGGTGGCGTTCATGCCGTAGCCGTAGCGGGTGCCGGTGCTATCGCCAGCGCTAGAGCCTGATACTGTCACGGTGCCGTCACCGGTGAT
>NZ_JBAIYW010000528.1:0-1590 GCF_036763055.1 Desulfovibrio sp. 1214_IL3152
GGCTGGCACTGGTGACCGGCGCTGCCTGCGCGTATTGGGAACAGGCGAAAAAACAGCGCACTGGCTGCTCACGCCGGGTTTCGGCGCAGACGTCCGGCGCAGACGTCCGGCACGGATGCGGACGGCATACTTTGAGGAGAATATCCATGCAAAATGATTTGCCCAAAGGTTTCAGGGCCGGAGCCGCGGCGGCCAACTTCAAGAAAGCCGGTCGTGACGACCTGGGTCTCATTGTTTCCGACACCCCCGCCGTGCTGGCCGGCATGTTTACGCAAAATCTTTTCAAGGCCGCGCCTGTGCTGGTCTGTCAGGAAATTCTGGCCCGGGGTCGTGCGGTTCGTGCCGTGCTCGCCAATGCGGGTCAGGCCAATGCCTGCACCGGCGATGAAGGGCTTTCCAACTGCCGGGCCACTCAGGCCATGATTGCGGGCCTTACCGGGATTGATCAGGACGAGATTTTGCCTCTTTCCACAGGCGTGGTGGGCGCGCATCTCAAAATGGATCTTTGGCTTGACGCTGTTCCCGCACTGGTGCAGAGCCTTGGCAGCCGCGATGCCGAGGGCTTTACCCGTTCTTTCATGACCACCGATGCTTTTCCCAAATTTGCCGCGAGAGAAGTGGCGCTTGCGGGCGGAAGCGTGCGCCTGACGGTTATGGCCAAAGGCGCGGGCATGATTTGCCCCAACATGGCAACCATGCTCTGCGTGGCCCTTACTGACGCGCAGGTGGCCGCCGAACCCTGGCAGGCCATGTTTGGCCGCGCCGTGAACAAGACCTTTAACCGGGTGAGCGTGGATGGCGACACCTCCACCAACGATACCATTCTGGGGCTTGCCAACGGGGCTTCGGGCGTGGCCGCGCAGGGGCCGGAAGATATGGCCCTGCTTGAGGAGGCGCTGACAGCCATTCTGGGGCAGGTGTCCTATATGCTGGTCAAGGATGGCGAAGGCGCGCGCAAGGTCATCCATATCACGGTCAACGGAGCGGAAAGTGACGCTGACGCCGAACGGGTGGCCCGAAGCGTGGGCCATTCGCAACTGGTCAAGACTGCCATGTACGGCGGCGACGCCAACTGGGGCCGTATTGTGACGGCCGTGGGCTACAGTGGCGCCAGGTTTGATCCGGCGGCAGTGAGCATGAAGCTTTGCGGTATTGAACGGTTCCGCAAGGGCTGCCCGGTCAATGAGGATCAGGAAGCCGCGCTTTCCGAACTGCTCAAGGGTGAGGATGTGCAGGTGGATATTGATCTTGGCGGCGGATCCGGCTCGTATACGTTCAAGGCTTCGGATCTTGGGCATGAGTATGTGACGGAAAACGCCGATTACCGCTCATAAAGGACGCCTCTGCGGCGGCGGGCGGTATTGCATGATCCGCAGGGATTGAGAGAGAAAAGGCCTGTCCTTCTGGATGGGGCGGCTTTGCGCTACACAAGCCAAGGTGGGAAAGAGCTTGTCCTTTGAGATAGGTTTTTTGTTGCCCTGCGGGCGCGAGGGCTTTTTCTTTGTTTGTTATTTTGGCCGCCTGCGCGGCGTGCGGCAAGGCGGGGCCGGTTATGGGGCTGCGCCCCCTTCTCGGCCCCCCTTGCATCCC
>NZ_JBAIYW010000624.1:0-1589 GCF_036763055.1 Desulfovibrio sp. 1214_IL3152
CCGGGCGCGGTGGCGGGCATTGACCTCGGCCAGCCCCGTTGCCCTGATATGAGCCGCAACATCGGGGTGCTCAAGCAGAAACCTGATGCGAAACTCCGCATCTCCCACGTCATCGGGGGCATAGCCCACGAGGTGCTCGCCGTCCACAAAAAGATCGGCCAGGCCGTGTCCCACCCGGGGCGTCACCAGACAGCCCCCACAGCCAAGAGCCTCAAAAACCCTGAAATTCAGGTCCCCGTGCTCGCAGTGATTGAGCAGCACACGCCCCTGGGGAAAAAGCCGGCGATAGTTGCCCCGAGCAACGTGCAGGCCGGGAAGCCGCTCGCCAAGGCGGCGCAGAAAATCCGCACGCCGGGGCATTTCCGGCGAAACTGTGCCTACAAAAAGACAATCCCACACGGGCTGGGCGTCAGGATCGGGCTGGTCCTGCTCATGAGCAAAAGGCGGCGACCACCACACACGCTCCCGCTCAAGAAAAGGGCCGGAAAAGCGCACAAGATGGTCGCGCAACGATACGAGGCAAACATCAAAAGCCTGGGCATAAAAAGGCTGCCAACTGTGAATATGCGAA
Organism: Desulfovibrio sp. 1214_IL3152; assembly: GCF_036763055.1. Taxonomy (NCBI): domain Bacteria; kingdom Pseudomonadati; phylum Thermodesulfobacteriota; class Desulfovibrionia; order Desulfovibrionales; family Desulfovibrionaceae; genus Desulfovibrio; species Desulfovibrio sp. 1214_IL3152. The sequence continues at coordinate 572 of NZ_JBAIYW010000624.1, forward strand.
TCAACGCAGTAATGAACCGTCAGGCAGGGAAAATTTTCCACCCCGAGCACAAAGGGCGGGCGGCTTTTATCAGCCACAACCAGCACGTCGGGTACAAAGCCCGCAATGCCTACCAGGTCACGCCAGCCGAACACCTGGTCGGAATCAAAGTTGTGCAGGGCCGCATCCTGCCAGCCGCAGGAGCGCAGTTCCGTGCCAAAAAAAGGGCTGCCCAGCCATAAGATTTTTTGCATGTTCCCCCGGCGATTGTCAAAGAAGCCTTTTGCATGCGGACAGTTGCCAACAGCGCCAAGATACAATAGGTTTGAAACCTAGCCTTGACGCCCTGCGGCGTCAAGATACGAGACTGCACCATGCTTCTGAATGCCCGCCGACTACGCCTTTTCGCGCGCATATTTCTGGCGCTTTTCCTCCTGCTGTCGGCCTTGACGGCAGGGGCCTTTTACCTTTTGCAGCGCAACCCCGAAGCCCTCACCGGGCATTTTATCAAGGAACTGAACGCCCGCACCGGCCTGAATATCACCGTGGAGGCCGTCAACGTTGCGCTGCTGCCTGTTCCCGCGCTGGCCGTCAGCACCATGACCATTACGGGTGAAGACTGGCAGTTCACCACGGCGTACGCCACCCTCAGACCAGATTTCCTCGCCCTTTTGCAGGGCCGCCTGGAACCCCGCAACATCTCCTTGCTGCGCCCCCGCGTCAGCGGCACGGTTTCCGTTCCCCTCAGCCCGGATATGGATATAAAAAACCTTCTGGGCAGCGGCAGCGGACAGGGCGGCCTTTTGCCCGGCCGCTGTCGCCTGACCGTGCAACAAGGGGACGTACGCATTCAGGGTGCGGAAAATTCCAGCCTCGTCATTGAAGACCTGCAATGCGATCTGGAGGCAAAACCCGGCGACAGCATAAGCGGCAACCTTGGCTGGGCATCGGCCGCCCTTGTGCCGCCCGACGGCCATCCGGTACTGCTGGACAGCCTGTATCTTGACGGCAAAGCCAGCCTTGAAGACCTGCTTAGATT
>NZ_JBAIYW010000270.1:0-1584 GCF_036763055.1 Desulfovibrio sp. 1214_IL3152
TGGCGAGGCGCCCAGGCAGTTGCACGAGCATCTGGCCGGCATGCACATGGTCATGCCCGTGGAGCCGGTCAAGTGCAACTGGCGGCCCGACCGCGACGTGCTCAAGGCTTGCCATGAAATGGGCAAGACCGTGGCCGAAACACTGAAAAAAAAGTGCCAGGAAGGATAGCCCAAAGCTTTTCCTGCAACGCAAAAGCGGCGGAAGTAACACTTCCGCCGCTTTTATTATTCAGAACGGTTTTGCTTCAGCCTCGCCGCCTGCGGCGGGCAAACCCGCCCGCCGCAAACGCCGTATGAAGGTCGAGAGTGCAAATGGCAACGCTGCAATCCACCAGTGTTTCACCTTGAGTCCGCCTGCTGGCGACAGGTAAAATCCACCCAAAGCTATCCTGCGCGCCTTGCCGCACCTCGCATCACAAGGTCAGAGCATGTATTCAGCATATGCAGCTTGAAAGCTGAAACGCCCTGAAACAGCTCAGAGACTGAAACGCTCTACCGGTCCAATTCCAATCTATACGGACTACGGATGGCACTTGGACTTGGCGCAGCCGGTAAGGTCTTTCTTGAGGTCCGGCTTTTCAGCCACAACCTTGCTGTGACAGGCAAGACAGCTGGTGTGCTTGAGATCGCCCTTGGCGTGTACAACGTAGTACAGGCTCTTTTCGCCCTTTTTGGCGGTCAGGTCGTCATGGCACCCGGAGCTGCCGCACTTGGCAAAGCTTTCCTTGCCGTCCACCAGATGGTGGCAGGTCACGCATTCCACTTTTTCGTGGGGAGCGTGGGGAAACATGACAGTCTTTTGCGAGCCTTTGATTTCAATGGGCTTGTCAGGCACGGCAGGTGCGGCCCATACGCTCACGGCAAAAAGCAGGGCCAGCATACAGGTAAGAACAAGAGTTTTTTTCACAGTAATCCTCCAAGGTAAAAAACAACACATGAGAATTTTTGCAAGCTTACGGCCAGCATGGCAACGTGTCAATGGGGAGCATGAAACACTTTTTCAAGTCATTTGCACTGTCATAAGTGTCTTTTACGTGCATATCCCCTGGGCGTAAGCATATATGACCCAACAGATCTGCTTTCATTGTTGCCGATAACCAGCAGAGAAAGCATGTCCACCTGTGCGGCATCAAAGGCATCCAGCCTGTGCGCGCTCACACTCTGCCCCGGCCTGTACGCCTGACGCACCAACCCCACGGGGCAGTCCCCCGCGCGGAAGCGGCGGGCCAGTTCCAGCGCATGATCCAGGTGACCGGGACGCCCCTTGGAGCGCGGATTATAGATAACGCACACAAAATCCGCCTCAAGGGCCGCCGTAAGTCTTTTAACAATGGTTTCCCACGGCGTCAGCAGATCGCTCAGGCTCACGCAGGCAAAATCATGCGTCAGGGGCGCGCCCAGCAGGGCAGCAGCAGCGCATACGGCAGGAACACCAGGAACCACCACAAAGGGAACCGTATCGGCCAGGCCGCGCAATTCAAGTATTTCAAGGGCAAGCCCCGCCATTGCGTAAATGCCGGGGTCACCCGAGCAGACAAGGGCCGTGGGCCGACCAGCCAGAGCCGCATCCACGGCAGCGGCGCA
>NZ_JBAIYW010000225.1:0-1584 GCF_036763055.1 Desulfovibrio sp. 1214_IL3152
CGCCGTTGTCCGGACCCAGGGCCGGGCAGGCCGTCAGCGCGCTTTGCAGCGTCACCACGCGGTCTTCTCGCACGGCGAGACCGCGTAAAAGGGCGTCCATATCCTTATGCATGTTTTTCCTCTTGCCCAGTTTTGCACTGAATCGGCACTGCCGCAATGTTTTTCATGGTTGTGCCGTGGTGTGGCAGCGCAGGTTTATGCCGCCACTTTGGGGCTGCGTGCATCTGCGTTGCCACACCACGGCACAAACTTCCCGGCACTGTCCTGCGCTGCTGTGAACAGTTCTGCAAAGAGCGCTTTGTGCAACGTACCCCAAAGGCTCTGTTTTTTGTCCGCCTCTGCCCGTGATGTCAACGGAGGGCAGCAGTGGCAGCAGCCACGGCGGCGTGCGCCTGTGCCTGAGTGTTCCACACATGCTGGCAGCGGCATGTCGTTGCGGCGCAGATAAAGAAAAACCAAGAGGCTGCTTGCGCAGCCCCTTGGGGAATCCTGGCCCGGATGCGGCAGCCGCACGGCTGAAGAAACGGAAAAACGGCCTGTACCGCGCGGTTTGCCCGCAGCGGAACAAAAGCCGAAGATCCGACGTCGTTCTTTCACATCCAGCTTGCGCGCTTCAGGCACTGAAAAGACACTTTTCAATACAGTTGCGTCGCTCACTGCGGCACCTATCCGTTGGTGGCGGACGCTGCGTACGCAGTGGCCAGAGCATCAGAGCATTTTCGCATTGAGAATATCTGTTCTCAATGCTTCCAGAACGCCCGCGCCAGCGTTAAACCGCGCAGATACACTGCGCCTGCGCGGCGGGCGTCTGCTCACGCAGCCGCCAGAGCAATTTCAAAGTGAAATTGTTCTAACGGCCCTTGGCGGCGCGTTTGGACGCCTTCAGGGGGTTGACCTTGGAGCCGGAACCGGACTGAGTCTTTATATGAGTGGCGAAATTACAGCGGCCGCCGACCCACTTTTTGGCAGGAACGGGGTAGCTGGAGCAGAACTGTTCGTCTTCAAATTCGCGCACGCGTTCACAGCCAGCACACTGTTCCACCACCGGGGCAAGAACAAAGCCGTTGAGTACCACACCTTCGTCGGTCTTGGTGGCGTTTTCCAGAGCGGTCATAGCAAAACCTCCATGCGCCGAAGCGCCGTATTGCGAAATAGCGGCGGCACTGGGCCGCCGGTTCGGAATAGAGAAATATAGCCGAACGCAAGCCGCTGTCAAGGGGCGTGAGGCGAGAATTTCCCGGCAGCGGCGGCCGGTGCGAATGCGGCCCATGTCACCATGCCGGAAATGCAGCCCTTTTGCCCTGGGCGGCCGGTCAGGCCATGCCGGCCTGACGCCGTACAAAATCGCGGATAGACGTCATTTCACGGCACAGGGCGTCATAGTCAAAACGGGTAAATTTTCCATCTTCATAAACAATTTCTCCGGCAATCATGGTCATGCGATTTTCCATGCCGGTGGCGGCGTAAACAAGGTGTGAAACAGGATTGTACAGGGGCTGCATATTGGGGGCCGTGAGATCCAGAGCCACGCAGTCCGCGGCCTGGCCCACGGCCAGGCTGCCCAGTCGGTTGTCGTGCATGGCG
>NZ_JBAIYW010000123.1:0-1580 GCF_036763055.1 Desulfovibrio sp. 1214_IL3152
GGGCGAGGTGCTGCGCCAGAGCGCGGAAATTCTTGTGCACGCCCTGCACGCCGAACTTTACGTCTGCCGCCTGCGCAACAAGCAGGGCGAGTGGGTGGTGCGCTCGGCCGGGCATGTGAACGGCAAGGCCATACCCATTGTGGCCCCCATGCTGGAAGAAGGCCTGCGGGAACACCCCGTCATGAACGCCATCCTTCAGGGGCACACGCGCTATGTGGTTTCCAACAATCTTCAGGCCATCGAAAAAGGCGGCGACTCCTTTGACTGCATGGTTTACAAGGAAGGCTACCGCTCACGTCTGGCTTTTGTGCTGCGTGAGCGCAACGACCGCCCGCCCTTTGGTCTTGTCATGCTGTACACCAAGCGCGAATACGGCTTTGAAAATTATGACGAGCGCTTCCTCGGCAAATGCGCCCGCCTTGTTTCGCTCACCGTGGGCCGCCGCATAGCCGTGGCCCGCGACGCGCTGGAAAAAGCCGCAGGGGCCATGGCCCACTACGGCAACAATGCCATCAACGTCATGCGCAACCAGGCCGAATACTGCGGTGAGCTTGTGGAAGATATCGACGCCACCCAGACCCGCGACCTGCGCCTTGCCCGTTAGCTCATGGCGGAATTTCCCGAAAACACCCGGGGGCGCATCCTGGCCGAAGAGCTGGAAAGCGCCCTGGCGCGGGCCGATCTTACCGAGCTTGCGGGGCATCTGGGCGGAGTGCTTGAAGGCACGCGCCGCATGACCCGTATCATCAGTTCCCTCAAAAAATCCGTGGAGCGTCCGCGCCTCATGCATTACGCGCTGGGACATGATGTCCTGCGGCTGGAAGACGACGCGCCAAGGGAGGACTAGCATGCGCCTGTCGGCCATCTTTCCCTTTCTGTCCACGCTCAAAACCTATTCGCCCCGTGACTTCAAGGCTGACCTGACGGCAGCCCTCACCGTCACGCCCATGGCTGTCCCGCAGGCTATGGCGTACGCCATCATTGCCGGGGTTCACCCGCAGTACGGCATCTACGCCTGCATGCTGCCCGTGGTCATGGCCGCGCTGTGGGGATCTTCGCGCTTCATGGCCGCCGGGCCGACCAACGCCATCTCCATGGTGCTGTTTTCCACCATGGCGACCATCAGCGTGGGCGGCACGCTCATCATCAACATGCCCGAAGAAATACGCATGACGTATATTTTCGGGCTGGCGCTTTTTTGCGGCCTGATACAGGTGGGCATGGGCCTTGCCAGACTGGGCGACCTTGCCAATTTCATATCCCATTCAGTTATGGTGGCCTTTACTACGGGCGCAGCCCTGCTCATCGGCATGGGCCAGCTCAAGACGGTTTTCGGCATTCCCGGCCCCAAAAAAGCGGGCTTTTTTCACCAGATGTTTGACGTGCTGCACGGCCTGCCCCAACTGAACGAATGGTGCGTGGGCCTGGCAGCCCTGACCATTGCGCTGGCCCTGAGCCTCAAGCGCATTTCGCACCGCTTTCCGGCATCGCTGGCGGCTCTGGCCCTGGTCACCGCAGCCTCGTGGTATCTTGAGGCAGACAAGCACGGCGTGCCGCTGGTAGGGGCCATACCAAGCGTC
>NZ_JBAIYW010000207.1:0-1575 GCF_036763055.1 Desulfovibrio sp. 1214_IL3152
CCCGGAAGGCGCGTGTTTTGCGCATGGGCGCAACGCCGTGGCCCGGCGCAATCTGCGGCGGGCATATGGCTGTTATTTGTCCTGTGCCGGTGCCGATGCATACCTGATTTTGCCGTAGGCGTCGAAAAAAGGCGCGGTTTCCGCAGCAGCCGTTTTTGCGGCACAAGGGCAAAAGCCGTTCTTGGCGCGGTGTTGGCGCAGTATTTTTTAGGGCTTGCGCTTGGGGCAGTTAAATTTGTTAAAGTCCGTTTCCGCCTTGTCGGTCACGCGTTCATCAAAAACCAGGGCGTGGCCGCGCCAGTCGCGGATGGCCGCATTGATTTTTTCCATATTCACATAGGCCAGCAGGGCGGGCCAGCGGTCGGCCATATCCCGCAGCATGCGGGCATAGGTTACTTCGCCGCCGTGGAAGCCGTCAACAAATTCGCAGTCGCTGGAGCCGAAGGTGCGCGGGTCCGTAAAATCGACTACTTCTATGCCGCGTGCCAACAGGGCTTCTTTGAGATGAAAAAGGTGGGGATAGTCGGCTTCGCGCTGGCGTATGGCGTCCAGCACTTTTACCGACAGGGGCGAAATAAAGACAAAGGTGGCGATACCCCGCGACTTGAGGCGGCAGTAGATTTCAGCAAAGGCGTCCACATGGGCGGTGCTTATGCCGCCGGGATCGCGGCTGCCCTCAAGGGGCCGGGCATGGAAAAATGCCTTGATGCCGTGCCGCACCTGCGTGAGTGTGTCTTCAAACTGGTAGTCAAAGGGGCGCTTTTGCCCTGTGGTCTCGGCGGTATAGTACCAGGAACCGTCAGGACCGAAACCGTCGTCGGTTTGTTGCGCCATGATGCCGTAACGTCCCGCGCGAAAGCCTCCGGCTGATTCCAGCAGTACGGGAGCAATAAGGTCATGAAGCGAGATCTTGCCTTCCAGCAGCCATGCCCAGGGTTTTTTCAGGCTTTCAAGCCCGTAGTTGTAGGAACCGCTGGTGGGCGGCTCGTCCTTGAAAGGATCGGGATGCCACTGGGGCATGAACCACCAGAAATCCAGGCCGATGATGAGGGCCTCGGGCCTGTGCTCGGCCAGCATGGCGTCGATGGTGGAGCGCAATACTGAAAGATTGCCCGCAGTGCCGCCCACGTTGAGAAAGGTTTTGCGGAAGTAGGCCGAGCGGAACTGCATGACGCGCGAAGAACCGACCGCGGCAATTTCCGGTTTGACCTTGGCATACAGCTGGAGCTTGTAGTCCACAAAATCCTGTGAAACGCCGGAGCCGAAAATGGCAAAGCGTCCGGCGGACTGGTCTGCCACGGCGCGCTCCACGGCCACATCGCCGCTTTTGTAGAGCCACCACATGGTATAGGGCAGCACCAGCAGACAGGCCGCCACGGCAAGAAGCAGCAATACGCGGAAATAACGGTTGAGGTAGGCGGCTTCGGTGAGAATTTTGCTCATGATGTTTCCGCCCCTCTAGAATTGAAAGTACAGGAAGGTCGCCTTGCGCGACACCAGAATAAGAGTCACGAACGCCAGACAGGCCAGGCCCGTGGCCCATACCGCCGAAGGCCGCCAGCTCAGCAGCGGGCG
>NZ_JBAIYW010000083.1:0-1560 GCF_036763055.1 Desulfovibrio sp. 1214_IL3152
GGCCCGCGCGGCGCAACAGCAAGGAGCGCACATGCCCAAGCGCAAGACCTGACGCAAGCCCACAGGCTTCACGGTGTGGAGTATATGCGGGCGGCGGCGCGTTCTGAGCCTTGGGGGCATGGCGCGACAACCCTGACAAAACGGTAATCCTCCGTCCGCGTAAAGCGGCCATACTGGCCGTCTACGCAACGGGCGTACGCCCGCAAACAGGAGGAAAGCCATGAAACAGGGCTTCAACATTCTTTCCACCACCACGGGCATCATCGTGGTCGGCCTTATTTTCGGCGTATTGGCCGTATTGCTGCAACAGGCGGGCAATCCGGGCAATATGGGCATATGCGTCGTCTGCTTTAACCGCGACATTGCCGGGGCCGTGGGCCTGCACAGGGCTGACCTTGTGCAGTATCTGCGCCCGGAAATAATGGGCATGGCGCTGGGCGCTTTTGCGGCGGCCATGCTTTTTGGCGAGTACAAGCCGCGCGGCGGATCCGCGCCGATCATCCGCTTTTTTCTCGGCGCCATTGCGGGCATAGGCGCACTGGTTTTTCTGGGCTGCCCCTGGCGCGTCATTCTGCGTCTGGCCGGCGGCGACGCTCATGCCCTTTTCGGCCTGGCGGGCCTCATCGTGGGCGTTGGCATAGGCACGGTCTTTTTTCGCATGGGCTTTTCCCTGGGCCGCAGCCAGGGCCAGGGGAAAATCTCTGGGCTTCTGCTGCCCGCGCTCATGATCGCCCTTGTGGCCCTGTACCTTGCCGATCCGCAGATAATGGGCGAACTTAAAAGCGGCGTGCTTTTCTACTCCGTCAAGGGGCCCGGCTCACAACACGCGCCGTTCATCTTTTCCCTGTGCGCCGGACTGGCTGTAGGCTTTCTGGCCCAACGCAGCCGCTTCTGCACCATGGGCGCCCTGCGCGACGTCATCCTGTTCAACCAGTGGTTTCTGGCCCTGGGCTTTATTGCCATGTTCGCGGCGGCTCTGGTCATGAATATCAGCTTCGGTTCCTTCCACTGGGGATTTGAAAACCAGCCCGTCTCACAGCCCAATGACCTGTGGAACTTTATGGGCATGGTTACGGCGGGCCTTGCCTTTGCCCTTGCCGGCGGTTGCCCCGGACGGCAGCTCTTTATGGCGGGCGAAGGCGACAACGACGCCTCTGTCTTTGTCATGGGCCTCATCGTCGGTACAGCCATGGCCCACAACTTCGGCATGGCCTCAAGCCCCGCCGGCATCGGTCCTCACGGCATGGCCGCCACCCTGGCTGGTCTTGGAATTTGCCTGTGCATAGGATTTTATAACTGCAAGCGAGGCGCGTAATGTCTGTACTTATAGATACCCGCGGTCTTTCCTGCCCGCAGCCGGTGCTTCTTTTTCTCAATGCCGCCAAAACCGGCAACGGTCCCTTCAGCGTACTCGTCGACAACGACGCAAGCCGCGAAAACGTCAGCCGCGCGGCCCGCAACCGGGGCTTCAGCGTGGACTCGACCGATGAGGGGCAGGGCGTCACAAAACTGGAACTGCACAAGGACTGACGCCGGGGCTTTTCTGGGCGCCAGACCGTA
>NZ_JBAIYW010000229.1:0-1556 GCF_036763055.1 Desulfovibrio sp. 1214_IL3152
CGCACAGCCGCGCATGCCGGGCAACGCATGGCGGGCGCAAAGCCGCCGCAACCCTGACTGCAAGGAGCGCGCAATGCAACAGCTTGTTGAGCAGACGCAAAAACTGCTGGATCTTCTGGGCCATAACGAGGCCCCGTTGGGCGTGTATTACACGGACGTAAAACCGGAAGGCTATGGCCCCAAAGCCGGAGAAATCTACAGCCGGGAGCGCGAGGCCGCCGGAGAGATCGACTGGCAAAAGGCTTTCGGTTCTTTCTCATGCATCATCGGCAATATCCGGCTGGCGCGCAAAAAGCGTACGGCGGCGTGGATAAGCCACAAGGAATGCGGCTGCATGGGGGGCGGGTATTATTCCGGCGTATATGCGCCTTACCTTGATATGAACGTCCACTATGTGTCCACGGGTGTGCCGGGAACGCCCATTGAAGGGGAACATTACCTGCCGTCGCCGGAAAGCATGGTGGCATTTATGGAAGACTGCGCGCCGCCCCTGCAGGAAGGCAAATATTGCGTGATCAAGCCGCTGGAGCAGTTCAGCCAGGCGGAGCAGCCCCTGGTGGTGGTCTTTTTCGCGCGGCCGGAGGTCATGACCGGACTGCACAATCTGGCCTGCTATACTGTGGGCAGCCATACCGGAGTTGTTTCGCCGTTCGGAGCAGGCTGTACCAATATCATTGCCTGGCCCCTGGTGTATGAACGCCGTGGACAGCCCTGTGCGGTCATTGGAGGGTTTGATCCTTCCGCCCGCAAGTACATGAAGGCAGACGAGCTGAGCTTTGCCGTTCCCCTCGGCCTGTACGGCGAGATGCTGAACAGGATGGACTCGTCGGCCCTCACACGGGACACCTGGGCCGGAGTGCGCAAGAAAGTGCTTAAAAGTCGCAGGATATGGGGCGAAGGGGGAGAGGAGAGGGAGGGGCAAGCGTAGGGCGAAGAGACGTCGGCAGGGTATTTCGGGGCAGGGCCGCTGCTTTTGCGGCGCTTCCTGCCCTTGCTCCTGATCTGCCTGCCTGAGAGGCAGACCCTACATCTAGTCGGCTTCCTGTGCCAGGATCAGATCCACCTCGTCCACGCTCAGGCCCGCATTGCGGGCGATCTGGCGGCTTGAGAGCCCCTTGCGCCTGCCGTTGAGGATGATTTCGCGCAGGAACTGGGGCGAACGGCTGATACCTTCGGCCTGTTCCAGCAGACGGCGCAGATATTGGGCGCGTTCTTCAAGCTTGCCGTCCAGGTTTTGCAGCTCTGCCTGGCGTTGGGCGAAGGTCGCCACAATTTCGCGCTCCAGCCGGGCATTCATTTCTATGCGGGCCAGCAGCGCTTCCTGATTGCCTTGCAGGGCGTTGAGCATGGCTTCAGAGCGTCGCAGGCGCAGATAGAAAAAAAGCACGCCGCCAAGAATGGCCAGTTCAAGAATGGAGAAAGCGACAATGAGGGCAAAAACGAGATTGGCATTCATACTTTGACATTCAGAAGTTTGCCCACCAAGGGGGAGTCCGGCTCACGCGGGACATCGTTTGTTTCCGGCGGCGTCGGCGGGGGGCGTTTGCGGCGTCGGC
>NZ_JBAIYW010000239.1:0-1555 GCF_036763055.1 Desulfovibrio sp. 1214_IL3152
CCGCAGCCCGCAGGCCCATGCCGCCAGGCTGCAAAGGCTGCGCGCCCGTGGTCCGGCAGGCTTTAAAAGAGGTGAACACTGCGCCGTCCACGGTCGAAAACCGTGTATTCTCTGAAGCCGAAGGCGCTGGCGTATGAGGCAAGACGGGCGAAGCCGTAGCCCACGTCATCGGTAACGTGGGCGTCCGAGGCGAAGCTTATGGGCAGCTCCATTTCCGCAGCCATAACCATGATGGGCGGCGCGGGATAGATTTCGCGGCATGCCTTGCGTATGCCGGCGGACGAGATTTCCATGCTCATACCAGAGTTGCGCAGGGCGGTCAGGCCCCGGCGCGCAAGTTCCCGGCTTTGCGGCTTGTTCAGCCAGACGTGAAACTGCTCTACGGAAAAAATCTTGATAAGGTCAGGGTGGGCCGCGATATGGAACATCCCTGAAGCCAGCATGGCCTCCCAGGCTTCAAAATAGCGCGTATACTGTATTTCGCACTCTTCCTGCGACATGACCTTCCACGGGTCGGAGCCGTCGTCAAAACCCCAGCGCCCGATAAAGTGGACGCTGCCGAGCAGATAGTCAAAGTCATAGGCGGTGCTGGAGGCGCGGGTAAAGTCTGCCTGCCCTTCCAGCCAGTCCATTTCCATGCCGAAAAGCACCCGGCAGGGGCCATTTGCATTGGCCGCCTTGAGGGCCAGCACCTCACGGGCGTAGTCCGGCAGGTGGCGGGTGAGTTTGTCGCGGTACTCGTGTGTATAGTCAAAGCCCGCGGGGCGGGGAGAATGCTCGGTAAAGCCGATAAGCTCAATGCCCCTGGCCTGTGCCGCCGCGTGCATTTCAGCCGGGCTGTTGCCGCCGTGCGAGTATTTTGTATGGGTGTGCAGGTCTGCAAGAATCATGGCGGGTGTTCCTGAATGCTCCGGGATGGTTCCGGCCCCCATTGGCGGGGAGGGTTACTGTTATAGGAGCAGTATGACCCTGAACGGCCCGGCTGGCAAGATGTGGCGGGATGGACGCGCCGCAGCGGGCGCGTTTTGCATGCCGCACGGCAAAAAACGGAAAAAAGTAAAAAACGGGGAGAAAGCCTTTCCCTGTCCTGCCGCAACCCGGCGGTGCATATACCGACAGTGGAAGCTCTCTCCCCGCGTATGTTCTGGCGCAGTACCCCGGCCTACTTGAGCAGGCGCTTCACTATTTCCTGTCCGGCCTTGCGTCCCGCGCCCATGGCAAGGATGACGGTGGCCGCGCCGGTAACGATGTCGCCGCCGGCAAAGACATTGGGGATGGACGTTTCGCCCGTTTCCTCATCGGCCTCGATGTAGCCCCACTTGTTGAGCTTGAGCTTGGGCGTGGCCTCCAGAAGGATGGGATTGGAGCGCGTACCCAGGGCCACGATGGCGAGATCGGTGGGCAGGTCGTACACGTCGCCTTCAATGGCGACGGGGCGGCGGCGACCGGAGGCGTCGGGTTCGCCCAGTTCCATTTTTTGCAGGGTAACGGAGGCGAGACGCATTTCGCTGTCGCCGTTAAAGCATACCGGCGCGGAGAGCATGGCAAACTGCAA
>NZ_JBAIYW010000065.1:0-1552 GCF_036763055.1 Desulfovibrio sp. 1214_IL3152
GCTTTCAGGGCTGAAAGGTCGGTCACCTGCGCATAATAGGGCAGCATAAAGGCCACGGCCAGCAGCAATGCCGCCAGCAGGCTGAGTTTGTGACGCATGGGGGCCACGCTGCGCGCCACAATGGTCCACAAGGCCAAAGGCGCAAGCCAGATGAGCACCTTGGCGCTTTCAAGCGCCACATTGCGGCCCGTAAAGGCATCACCCTGCCAGCTTTGCTGTATTTCCGCCACGGTTGCACCAAGAAAAATCAGCCAGAAGATGGTCCAGGCATTGCGCGCCCACGCGGCGCACCAGGGAATCATGGTGTTGTAATGGTCGCGGCCGAAGTCCTCGCGTTTGCGGCGTATGACGAGCCACATGGCGCCGCAGGCTCCTGCCATAGCCAGAGCCAGGGGCAGGGTCCAGTACAGGGCGCACCAGAAGGGCGACAGCCAGCCGGGAAAAAAGATGTCCCCAAGGGTGATGCTGCTGGCGTCCGGGCGCGTATAGGCGCTCAGCATGCGGGCAGCGCCAAGGGTGACGGCCACGGCGATGCATGCCTGCATGCCGCTTACAAAGCCCATAACGATGTGCAGGATGGGTGTTTTGACCAGAAATTTCCACAAGGCGAAATAGAGGCTGCTGATAAGCACGGCCAGGCCCAGTAATATCCAGCTCAGTTCCACCATGAAATCTGGCAGAGAGTCCGGCGTGTAGGCGCTCTGAACAAAAAACAGCCACACGCGCCCCGCGATCAGCAGGGTCCAGCCCAGAACCATAGCCAGCATAGCCAGCTGGCGCGCGCATTTGTCATAGGAAGAGCGTTTGCGTGTGATGGAAAAAATTCTTGCCGTGGCGGACACAAAACCAAGGCCCGCAAAGGCCAGCAGCGCCGCCAGGGGCAGGGTCACACACAGGGCGTCTATGCCGGTCTGCAAAAAAGGATAGGCATGCAGCCACTGTTTGGGCAATGCTGCCCACATGGTCATCTGCGCCAACACATCCTGAAAAAAGTTCATCGGGCGCCGCCCCCGGTCTGGCGTGACTTCAGAACAGAAACACTCATGGTCGCTCCTTGCAATCTTGCGCTGACTTGGGAAAATACGCTATAGTCAAAAAAATGTGTGCAAACCTGTATTTGCCTTAAAAAGGCCGGGGCCGCAAGGGTTCTTGAAATATGGCCGGGCTTGGGGCAAAACTACAGGGGAGGCTGGTTATGAAAAAAATCTTTGCGGTACCATTGGTTTGCGCGGCGCTGGTTGCCGGCTGCGCTTCCTCCGCCCAGATGCGGCATGTGGAAGATAAAAGCTCCGCCAACCAGAAAGCCCTGCGCGAAACAGACCAGCGTCTGCACACGCTGGAGCAGAGCGTGGCTGTTCTGGACAGTCAGGTAGCTCAACTCAGAAACCGCACCTTTGAAGTACGCACGCGCGACGGCAAAAAAACCGGCATGACCGTGAAGCCCATACTGCCCCCGGCTGCTCCGGCTGTTTCCGCTTCTGCCGCGCCTGCCGCTTTGGGCGCGTCCGGTTCGCCGGACCAGACAACTCTGCCCGTGCGGGACCAGCATGTA
>NZ_JBAIYW010000275.1:0-1547 GCF_036763055.1 Desulfovibrio sp. 1214_IL3152
GGCCCAGAATAACGCGCAGGACAGCGCGCATCACAGCGTGTCCGGCAACGCGCGGGAAGGCATGGGCCATGAAGGCTGACCCCGTGCGCGCCTGTCGCATTGACAGGGCCGTCACAGCCCCCTAAAGTTGCACCGCATGCTTTTCGGCAAATACCATATCGTCATATTCAAGGAAGGCCGCAGCGGCAGCCGCAATCTACGGATGCGCGGCTGGTTCGGTTTTTCGCTCTGCGCGCTGGTGCTGGCCCTTGTGGCCTGTAATGTCTGGCTGCTTCAGGCGTGGCTTGAGTCTCGCCATCTTGACGATGACCTTGAGAACGCCCAGCGGGTCATCACCGAACAGCGCCGCCAGCTTGTGAGCCTGGCCGAGCGTATATCCCAGGTGAGCCGCGACCTGCAGCGGGTGCAGGGCTTTGACTCCAAGCTGCGCATTATGATGAATATGGAAAAAGACCCCGCTGACGCAGGCGGGGGCCTTGATGTTGTGGGCGATTTTTCGCGTTCCTATCTGCCTTTGCACCGGCAGGAACTGGCCGCCCGCAAAATGCAGGATTTTCTTGAGCGCCTTTCGGAGTCTGCCAGACTTGAAGAAGTGCGACAGCAAGACCTTTTGCTGGCCCTGCGCGAAAATCGTGACGCGCTTTCTTCCATGCCGACCATCTGGCCTGTTGTGGGCTTTGTGTCGTCGAGCTTCGGAAGGCGCTCGTCGCCTTTCGGCGGGCGGGGGCAGTTCCACAAGGGACTGGACATCACCAACCGTGTGGGAACGCCCATTGTGGCCCCGGCTCAGGGGCTGGTCAGCCAGTCCGGCCACGACGGGGCCTACGGCCTGAGTATCGAGATCAACCACGGCAGCGGCATTATCACCAAATACGGGCATATGCAGCGCTGCGCCGTGCCTGTGGGGGTGTGGGTCAAGCGTGGGCAGGTCATAGGCTATGTGGGCATGAGCGGAAGAACCACCGGGCCGCATCTGCACTATGAGGTGCGCCTTAACGGGGTTCCCGTCAATCCCATGCGGTATATTCTGGACTGATTGCTCCGGGGCTGTTGCGTATCTGTTCCGCGCGGCTTTTTTGTCTTTCCTGCGACGACCCTGCCCCGGCCGGGCGCGCACAGGGCATTGCAGGCGCGCAATGCCGCCACAGGGGCAGGAAGCGGCCTGTGTCGTAAAGCATAGCATCCTTCGGCTGGACAGCCTTGAGCGCGGCCTTATATTCCATAACAGGAGGACGACCTCCCCCCCACAGCAGGGGCATCTTGTCCGGGACGACCCGGCTCTGAAAAAAGGAGAGCCGAATGGCCTGGATATTGCTGTTTTTTGCCGGTCTTCTTGAGGTTGTGTGGGCGTACACCATGAAGCTGTCCATTGGCTTCACAAAACCTCTTCCTACCGTACTCACCCTGGCGGCCATGATCGCCAGTTTTGGCCTGTTGGCCGTAGCCATGAAAAGCCTGCCTCTGGGTACGGCCTATACCATCTGGACGGGCATCGGCGCTGTGGGGGCCTTTGTGCTCGGCATCGCGGTGCTGGGCGAGCCGGTAAG
>NZ_JBAIYW010000062.1:0-1545 GCF_036763055.1 Desulfovibrio sp. 1214_IL3152
GCGGCGCTGGGCGGAGCTGCTGCCCCTGGGTCGTCTGGACTACCTCACCATAGTGCATCCGGAATCGCTGGAGCCGCTTGACGAAGTAACAGGCCCGGCCCTCATGGCCTGCGCCGTGCGCATGGGCAAGGCGCGCCTTATCGACAACATTCTTTTACGCTCGTAAAAAACCATCGCGCCTGCCGCGCGCCCCTTCAAGGAGAACAGCATGCAGACCAAGGGCAAATATTACTTCACCTCTGAATCCGTTACCGAAGGCCATCCCGACAAGGTGGCCGACCAGATATCCGACGCCGTACTGGACACACTGCTGGCCCAGGACCCGGACGCCCATGTGGCCTGCGAAGCGCTGGTCACCACGGGCATGGCCGTTATCGCCGGTGAAATCAGCACCACCGGCTATGCCGACCTGCCCACCGTTGTGCGCGAAACCATCAAGAACATCGGCTACAACAGCTCCGACATGGGCTTTGACTGGCAGACCTGCGCCGTCATTTCCACCATCGGCCACCAGTCCCCGGACATCGCCCAGGGCGTGGTGCGCTCCAAGCCCGAAGATCAGGGCGCCGGCGACCAGGGCATGATGTTCGGTTTTGCCTGCAATGAAACCTCCACCCTTATGCCCGCCCCCATTTACTGGGCGCACCAGCTCTCGCAGCAGCTTGCCAGGGCGCGCAAGGACGGCCTGGTGGACTTTTTCCGCCCGGACGGCAAGACCCAGGTTTCTTTTGAATACCAGGACGGCAAGCCCGTGCGCATCAACAACGTGGTGGTTTCTACACAGCACGCCGCCAGCGCAAGCCAGGCCGATGTGGCCGAAGCCGTGAAAAAGCACGTCATTCGCCCCATTCTTGAGCCTTCGGGCTATTTCAATGAAAAAGACTGCGAAATTTTCATCAACACCACCGGACGCTTTGTGGTGGGCGGCCCCATGGGCGACTGCGGGCTTACCGGCCGCAAAATCATCCAGGACACCTACGGCGGCAGCGGTCACCACGGCGGCGGCGCGTTCTCCGGCAAGGACCCTTCCAAAGTTGACCGCTCCGGCGCATACATGGGCCGCTACATCGCCAAAAACGTGGTGGCTGCTGGCCTTGCCCCGGTGTGCGAAGTGCAGATCGCCTACTGCATCGGCGTGGCCCAGCCTGTGAGCGTACTTGTTTCCTCGCAGGGGACCAGCGAAATTCCTGATGAAATCCTTACCAGGGCCGTGCGCGAAGTTTTTGACCTGCGCCCCTATTTCATCACCAAACGCCTGGACCTCAAGCGGCCCATCTACCAGAAGAGCGCCTGCTACGGCCACTTCGGCCGCGAGCTGCCCGAATTCACCTGGGAAGCCACCGATGCCGTGGCCGACCTGCGCACCGCCGCCAAGGTGTAGACGAAAAAGCAGCCTCATTTATGTAGCACTGACGCGCAAGGGGGAACTTCCTGAAAGAGGTTCCCCCTTACGCATGCCCGTTCCTTCTCAATTTTTTCCGGGCGCTGCTGAAACAATTCGGACCGTGCCGCTGCCGCTCCGCCAGCCACGAGCCGTCACAAACC
>NZ_JBAIYW010000264.1:0-1543 GCF_036763055.1 Desulfovibrio sp. 1214_IL3152
CCCTGGACGTTATCGCCGCGCTTTTGCGCCACAAAGAGGCTGACTGGGAAATGCTGCCTGCCGAGCCGCAGGAAGGCATACGCCGCATGGGGCTGGCCCTGGCCCGCAAAAAACCCTGAAACGGCGCGTAAAAGTCTTTCCACGGGGTGCGCCGCTCTTGCGCCACCGGACCGAAAAACAGGCAGCCAGGCGGGCCGAAACGAAAAACATTGCTGCCGAATTTTCCGGCAATATCTCAAAACAGCAGGGGCCGCCCGGCGCACGATACTGGCGCGGGCGGCCCCTGCGGCATCAACCTAGAGCAGATTAACTTTGAGAATATACATTCTCAAAGTTTAAGCCACGCTCACTTCGGCGTTTAACCGCGCAGATAAACTGCGCTTACGCCTCGTAGCGAGGCGTCTGCTCACGCAGCCGCCAGAGCAATTTCAAAGTGAAATTGCTCTAGAGCAGATTAACTTTGAGAATATACACTCTCAAAGTTTAAGCCACGCTCGCTTCGATGCTTAACCGCGCAGATAAACTGCGCTTACGCCTTCACTGCGGGCGCCTGCTCCGCAGCCCCAAGCATTTCACGATGGCATGCCCCAGGCGGCAAGCTGTCCGCGTCAGGGCAGGTCGCGGCTTTCCAAGTTGCCGGCAGTTCCCGACGATCCGCCCGAAGCCGCCGGAGAGGTATTCATCCCGCCCGAACTGCCCGAAGCACTGCCCGAAGCGTTGTCAGGCACAAAGCCGCCGTCGGCCGGTCCCATTCCTTCATGCCGCTCGGATACGCCCGCGCCAAGCTGACCGGCCTTTTGCGGCAGCATCAGGTAGCTCGTTACCGAGGTTACCCCCGGCACAGCCCGCGCCGCCTGTATGGCAAGCTGCTTTTCGGCGTCATCTTTCACAACGCCCAGCAGCACCACCCTGCCCGCATTCACTTCCGTATCTATACGGGTGGAAGAAAGCCCCTTGGTTCCGATAAGGTCTTTGCGCAGTTTTGTCGCCAGCACAATATTGCTGGTATCGCTCTTGCCCGGGGTAAACCAGTGCGGGGTGACCGAAAGCGGATTATACCGGCGGGCAATGGTCAGGGCCTTGCCCTGCATGTCCGGCGGAACCTCGCCCACCAGAAAAACATGCCTGTAAAAGCTGTATACCGCCACGGACCAGCCGCCGGTAAAACTCTCGTTCATGAGAGCCGTCTTGATCTTGGTCGCCATTCCCTTGTCGTCGGAAATGGTATCCATAAGGCGCTGATCGTCGTACAGGCCGTAACCGCCATAAGCGCAGCCGTTAAGACCGGCCAGCATAAACAAAAGCAAAATAAGCGCCAGGCGTTGCATGGTTTCTCCTTGGCTGTTTACTGCTTTTCGCGCCGGATGCGTGCGCCCACGGCGTTAAGCTTGTGCTCGATATGCTCATAGCCCCTGTCCAGATGGTAAATGCGCCGCACCTCTGTGACGCCGTGGGCAGCAAGGCCCGCCAGAACCAGTGAGGCGCTGGCGCGCAGGTCTGAGGCCATAACAGGCGCGCCCGTAAGTTTCTGCACGCCGCGCAC
>NZ_JBAIYW010000044.1:0-1539 GCF_036763055.1 Desulfovibrio sp. 1214_IL3152
GGCACCCAGGCCAGCGATTCCAAGGCCTACAGGCCGGGCGTGGCCGCGCTCAGAGAGCTCGGCGTTGCATCCCCTCTGGCGGACGCAGGCCTGACCAAGCCGGAAATCCGCGCTCTGGCGGCTTCCACCGGCATGTCCTTTCCCGAGCAGCACGCGCGGCCCTGTCTCCTGACCCGGTTCGCCTACGGTATGAGCCCTGATGAAAAAACATTGCGCGCCTTTGACCAGGCGGAGGCCTTGATCGAGGGCTACCTGCGCCTGTTCGCGGCACGGCACTGCATCAAGACCCCCGACTTCCGCCTGCGCCAAACAAAGGAAGGCGCGGAGCTGCACCTGACGCCGTTTCCGCTGCTGGAAAACGAGAGTCTGGCCGGAACGCTGCGCAAACAGCTTGAAGAGTGCGCGGCCGACCTCACCGGGCGGCCGCTGGCTGCGATCCGACAGATGGAATCGCTGAGCGGCTATTTCGACAAGGAGAGCGCGTGATGCACGCGGTCCACCATACGCTCTTGGACTCGCTCCTGTTCACGCTTTGGATGCAGCTCAAAGCCGTGGGCCCATTCTGGGTGGTCGGCCTTATCGTGGGTTCGCTCATTTCGACCTACCTGACCCAGGAAATGATCGGCAAGGTCTACCGGATGCGCGAAGGCTCTTTTTCGCTTTTCTCCGCGACCGTGGCCGCGCTCATCGGCACGGCCTCGCCGCTGTGCATGTACGGCACCATCCCGGTCATCGTGGCGCTGGGCAGAAAGGGCGTGCCCCAAGCCACACTCACGGCCTTCATGATGAGTTCCATACTCCTGAACCCGAACATTTTTTTTCTGACCTTCGCCCTGGGCACGCCCGCGGCCCTGTGGCGGCTGGGGCTGTGCGTTGTCGCCGGGATGCTTTCCGGCTGGCTGGTTCAGGTGTTTTTCAAGAACAGGCAGGTTTTCGACCTGCAGAAGTTCGCGCCCGGGGTTGCGCCGGTCGGCAAAACCTTCACCGGGGACCTCAAGAAATCCTTCGCGATCACGGCGCCGTATTTCGTCGTCGGCATTCTTCTGGCCACGCTCTTCGAGGTGCTCATCCCGCGCGAGTGGGTCAACCTGGTGCTCGGCGTCAACCCGACTTTCGAGGTACTGGCCGCCGTGCTGATTTCTGTGCCGGTCTATACCTGTGACGGCGCCATAATCTCGCTCCTGCGAACATGGCAGGAAATGGGCCTTTCCGAAGGGAGCGTCGTGGCCTTCCTCCTGGCCGGGGCAGCGACCAAGATAGCCAAGCTCGGGGCCATCAAGATCGTGCTCGGCATGCGCAACTTCAGCATCTACCTCGCGTTCATTCTCATTTTTTCATTCACAGCAGGCTGCTTGATAAACCTTTTGGCCTGAGTCCCAGGGCCATATCCTAAAAACGGCCGGTCACTACCGGCCCTTTTTGTAACTAGAAAACCCCCCGCTAGGCGGGGGGTTCTAAAAAGCTTATAGCTTTGCCCAAGTGAGTAAAACTCCTTTTGATTTGTTAAAAAATCTCGCGGTCTGGCAACTGCGAGTCAAC
>NZ_JBAIYW010000588.1:0-1532 GCF_036763055.1 Desulfovibrio sp. 1214_IL3152
CGGCGGGCTCAAGGCCCTGCGCAACGCCTCGGTCGGTCTGGCCCTCGTGCTGACCGTCGCCCTTGTGGCGGCCGGGCCGTGGTTCTATCAGACCGGCCTTTGGGGCATGACCGCCTTCCTGGTCGTGCTCTGCGCATGGGTGGCCCTTATCTTCAGCACTGAACGCCAACAACCATCTATGATATAAGGATTTTGCATCATGGCAAAGATCAACGTGGAATGGAAAGGAAACATGGTTTTTGAGGGCAAGGACTCCGACGGCCACAGCCTGGTCATGGACGCCTCGGCCATCTACGGCGGCAGCAATCAGGGCGTACGCCCCATGGAAATGCTGCTCATCTCCCTGGCCGGCTGCACAGGCATCGAAGTGGGCCACGCCATGAACAAAATGCGTCTTGAGTACACAAGCTTCACCATCTCGGCCGATGCCGTGCGCCGTGAAGAAATCCCGCAGATCTTTACCGAGATCAATGTGGAGTACACTGTTAAAGGCGACGGTATCAGTCTTGAGAGGTTCGTGCGCGCCTTTGAGCTTGGCGCTGTAAAATACTGCTCCGTAGCCAACATGCTTAAGGCCAGCAGCAAAATAAACTACAGCTTTGTGCTCAATGGACAGCGTTACGCCTATCCCTTGCAGGATGGAAAGGCTGCCCCGCAATAGCCGGCAGTGTGCATACCACTACCCTGAGAGGGCGGCTATGCCACGATCCCGCAAGCTCCCGTCAGGCGAGCAGACCACGCCCCTGCCGCCGCAACATATGCCGGATTGACACACCCCGCCCTGTCAGGCCCGCCGCCGCGCCCCACACTACGGGAGGCGCGGCGGCTTTTCACCACAGCTAATGAGGAGATTACATGTCCAGCTACACCTTGCCCGAAGACCGTTCCTATACCGACGAGCACATCTGGCTGCTTGAAGACGCCCAGGGCCTCACAGTGGGCATTTCTGACTTTGCCCAGGCACAGCTTGAGGAAGTGGTCTATGTGGACATGCCTGCGGTGGGCACCATCGTCGAGGCGGGAAAAGAATTCGGCTCCGTGGAATCAATGAAGTCTGTCAGTGCGCTGTTTTCGCCGGTTTCCGGCGTGGTGGAAGCCGTTAACACCGACCTTGAAAACAAACCTGATCTTGTGAACAGCGACTGTTACGGACAGGGCTGGATACTGCGCCTGCGCAAAGAAGGCGAAAATACCGTGCCTCTGCTCTCGGCCGAAGCGTACGGGGAACACCTGAAATCACAGTCCTAGAGCATTTTCAGCATGAAACTGCTCCAAAGCGGGCAGCGTCAATACCGTTTGCCTGCCCGCGCGGATTGTCCTTGAAATCCGCGCCACGAGCGGGGCCTACGGACCTGACGACAGAAGCGCCCTCTTATGCTATGCCACTGGAACCCCCATAGATGTTCCCCGGGCAAAAAGAGTCAGGCCCCTGGCCTCATACAACCTGCGCAAGCCAGCACGAGGTAAAGAGATGAAAAAACTGACCATCATCGGCAGCGGCCCCGGCGGCCACATGGCGGCCTTTGCGGCGG
>NZ_JBAIYW010000336.1:0-1525 GCF_036763055.1 Desulfovibrio sp. 1214_IL3152
GGCGTCGCCGAACTGGCGGCGGGCCTCGTCTTCCACATGGGCCAGCAGTTCGGGAGCGTGTTTTGCAACCTCGGCCACGGGGTAGGCGTTGCTGGGGTGGAAGGGCAGAGCTATCATGGGGACGATCTTGCCGAGATCAATGCGAATAAGGCCGTCATAGGCCGCCGGGCCTTCAAGGCGCAGTTCGGCGTAGTCGCCGGGGCGGCCATGCTTTTCAAGATAGCGGGCCACCTTGGCGTCTGTGGTCCAGATGGATGAAAGACAGGTGGTTTCGGTGGTCATGACGTCGATGCCGCAACGGTATTCCACCGAAAGGCCCTCCACGCCGGGACCCATAAATTCCAACACCTTGTTTTTCACAAAGCCGTTGTTGAAAACAGCGGCAATAAGGGCCAGGGCCACGTCCTGCGGGCCTACGCCGGGGCGTGGCGCGCCTTCGAGCCAGACGGCTATTTTCTGCGGGTCGGCCACGTCATAGGTCTTGCCGAGCAGTTGCTTGACCAGTTCTGGCCCGCCTTCGCCCACAGCCATGACGCCCAGCGCGCCATAGCGGGTATGGCTGTCTGAACCCAGGATCATTCCGCCGCATTTGGTCATCATTTCACGCACATACTGGTGAATAACCGCCAGATGCGGGGGCACGAAGATCCCGCCGTACTTCTGGGCGGCCGCAAGGCCGAAAAGATGATCGTCCTCGTTGATGGTTCCACCCACGGCGCAAAGGCTGTTGTGACAGTTGGTCAGGGCGTAGGGTACGGGAAATTCCGTAAGCCCGCTGGCCCGCGCCGTCTGGACAATGCCCACATAGGTGATGTCGTGCGACGCCATGGCGTCAAAGCGGATGCGCAGCACATTTTCCCCTTCCGGGGCTGTGTTGTGCGCGGCAAGAATGCGCGCGGCGAGGCTGTTTTTGCGCGCGGCCTCAACATCCACGCCCTTGGCGCGGGCCTCTTCGGCACTGCGTATGGTGTTTCCATCAATGACAACGGCATTGCTTATGAGTTCAATCATGGTGGCAGACCTTTTTGCTGAGTTTGAAGGTCGCTGGCGCGACGCTGGTTAGCGGGACTGCGCTGCGGCCAGTTTGAGACCGAAGGCTATGAAGATGAAACCTGTGAAGCGTTGCAGCCAGAGCTGAAAACGGCTGCTTTCAAAAACATGACGTACGCGCCCGAGCATGTAGGCCAGAGGCACGTACCAAAGCAGGCACAGGGCCGACAGTATGCCGCCCAGCTCAAGAAACTGCGGCGCAAGCGGCGCGTGCGGGTTCATGAATTGCGGCAGAAACGTCAGAAAAATGATAACGGCCTTGGGGTTCAGGGCATTGGTCAGAAAGCCCTGCCGGAAAAATGAAAACCACTGGCGGCCCGTAAGGCGCGGCGCTGATGCGGCTTTTTGCTTGCCGCCCTGTTCCGGGCCGGTTTTCTGCATGGTGTCTGTGGTCGGAGCGACCTTTACCACAGCCGCGCCGGTCTGGCGGCCGTGGCGCAGTGCCTGGATGCCGAGCCAGATAAGGTAGGCCGCG
>NZ_JBAIYW010000148.1:0-1521 GCF_036763055.1 Desulfovibrio sp. 1214_IL3152
GTCCAGCGTGGGTTTGCCTTCCGCGTCGTCAGCACCTGGGGCGAGATTAAGCATTTCGTCTTGGCCGAAGTGCGCAGTCATGCCAGCAAGGCTGCCGTAGAGCGTGGGGCCGGGCATGGCTTTAGCCTGCCTTTTTAGCCGCTTTGGCGGCGGTTTTATCGGTTTTGGCCGTAGCCGGAGCTTCGGCCTTGGGCGCGGCAGCGGGCAGATTTTCAACCGGGCCAGTACTGACATTGGCATTGCTGTCAGATTGAACGGGCGTGTCAGTGACGACAAGCTGCGGGTCAGCTTTCAGCCGCGCCAGTTGATCTTCGGTGACGCTAACGGTGCGGCCCTCGGTGTCAAAGCACATGCCGCAACGGCAACGGCGCTCAACAAGGATTCCAGCAGCACCGGGGCGGGCTTTCACGAAAACAGTTATCTTGCTCATGCCGCCCCCTACAGCCACGCGCAGTTGATGATGGTAGCCGCGTCGTAATACTTGTTGCTTTCGCCGCCGTTGATGAGCTGCACACCCACAACGTCCAGGGCTGCGCTGTAGAGCGAGGACGGAACCACCAGCAACGTGCCGGACTTGCCCCCACGGCCAAGGGCAAGAGGACGTCCGCCGTCAGCCTTGTAGCCCTGCATCAGGGCCAGAGCCTTGCCGAAGTTTGCCGCGTTCAGCGTGTCGCGGCAGCACACGGCCTGCTGCCAGAAGCCGAAGCCCGCATTGCAGCGATAGCGCACGCCGTACAGGTATTCATCCTGTGTGAAAACGTGGTCCTGTTTGGGGTCAGTGACCGCCAACAGGTCCGGCTTGGTACGCTCCTGAAAAATGAGCGGTTTGAGGGGGCGGCTGGCGTCCAATATGTACCAAGCCAAGCCGGGGTCGCCTGCGGCCGGGTCAATAAGATTGCTGACGGTAACAGCATCGCCGGTGCCGTCGACCTGGGGGTATACGGGGTGATCGGTGTCAAAGAAGTTTTGCCCGTCATAGCAAAGCGTGGTCACGCCCTTGCCCAGCAGGCCAAACACCAGTTCATCCGGGTGGGTGGCCGCGGCATAGCCCATTTCGGCCAGCAGCGGCGTGTAGACGCCCAGGTTATCGTCCTCGATATCCGTGCGCGCTACGCCCACGGTACCCTCATACAGCTTGTTGGTGATGCTGTAGCCATGTTCCTGCATGGATTTCACGGTGCGGGGGCCGACCCATTCGCGCAGCTTGGGGTACTGACCGAGCCAACCGTAGGTAGTGGACTTGGCAGTGCTGGGTACATGAGTGGCGGCAAGCGCCCATTGGCTGGGGGCCTTGGCCTTGGCGTCTTCAAAGGTCTTGCTAAAGCCCACCCGCATGGATGCGAGCAAGGGGGCGGTAACTATGGCCATGACTATTTGGCCTCCTTGGCTTTGAGGTAATCTGCTTCGGTCATGCCAAGCTGGGCGCAGACGTACTTGTCTTCCGCAGTCAGGGATGCCAAGCCGGCATCGTCGCCGGGCTGACCGCTGGCGGCGCTCTGCTGGCCCTTGAGCGCCTCAATG
>NZ_JBAIYW010000144.1:0-1518 GCF_036763055.1 Desulfovibrio sp. 1214_IL3152
TATGGCGTCTCCGAGCACCATGACCGGGTTGGCATACTTGAAGGCCAGAGCAAAGGCGCGGAACATGAAGTCATAGCATTCCTGGGCAGTGGCCGGGGCCAGCACCAGATTGCGGTGGTCGCCGTGGCCGCCGCCCTTGACGGCCTGAAAATAGTCGCCCTGTGAGGGACCGATGTCGCCAAGGCCCGGCCCGCCGCGCTGCATGTTGACCATTACCCCCGGCACGTGGCTGCCCGCCATGTAGGAGATGCCCTCCTGCATGAGGGATATGCCGCAACTGGAGGAAGACGTGAGCGCCTGAATGCCGCAGGCCGCAGCGCCCAGCAGCATGTTGACGGCAGCCACTTCGCTCTCGGCCTGTACAAACTGTCCGCCATGTTCCGGCAGCAGCGAAGAAAGCACTTCGGGGATTTCGTTCTGCGGCGTGATGGGGTAGCCGAAGTAGCAGCGGCAGCCAGCGTCAACAGCGCCGAAGGCCACGGCCTCGTTGCCCTTGATGAGGATACGCTCAGAGGAATTCTGGCTTTGGCTCATGCCTCGCCCCCTTTTTTTCCGGCGCTTTTGAAGACACGGATAGCCACATCCGGACACATGACGGCACAGGAAGCGCACCCCGTACACTGTCCGTCCATTTCCATAACTTCATAACCCTGGCGATTGAACCGGCCCGATGGCCGCAGAATATGCACGGGGCAGGCTTCCACGCACAGGCGGCAGCCCTTGCAGCGTTCTTCCAGAAACACGATTCGTGACATGTTTACTCCTTGGGGGGGCTTTGCCCGACTGGGGAAGGCAAACAGGTCGCCGTGGGCGGCCTGTGCCTTGGGGCCTTGCCTTCAAGGCCCTTCCGTACCCCGGCATGCCTTGCAGGACCATCCCGAAAGGCGCGCCGGCCGCACGCCGCCCGCAGGTCGCGCATGCCCTTGCGGCATGCGGAGTACGGAAGGCGCGGGCAAAGGGCGTCAGCGGATCAGCATGGCATCCCCATATGAAAAGAATCTGTAGTTGTTGGCAACGGCCTCGGCATAGGCGTCAAGCACGCGCTTGCGCCCGGCAAAGGCCGAAACCAGCATGAGCAGGGAAGATTCCGGCAGGTGAAAGTTGGTCACCAGCCCGTCCGCCACGCGGAAGGGCCTGCCGGGGTACAGAAAAATGTCTGTCCAGCCGGTATAGGGCTGCACACGGCCGCAAAGCTCCGCCACGCCTTCAAGGGTGCGCAGGCTGGTTGTGCCCACGGCAATGACAGGCCGTTTTTCTTCCTTGGCCCTGGCGATTGCCAGAGCCGTGGCTTCGGGCACTTCTATATATTCGCGGTGCATGCGGTGGCTGCGTATGTCGTTGCTGCGCACAGGGCTGAACGTGCCGTAACCCACGTAAAGCGTCACCTCAGCCCATTCAAAGCCCTTTTCCGCCAGGCGTTCGCGCAGGGGAGGCGTAAAGTGCAGCCCCGCCGTCGGCGCGGCCACAGAGCCGGTTTTGTCCTGGCGGGCATAAACGGTCTGGTAGCGGCTCAGGTCA
>NZ_JBAIYW010000101.1:0-1517 GCF_036763055.1 Desulfovibrio sp. 1214_IL3152
GGCAGGCCACATCCCACAGCATGCGCAAAAAGGCCGCGCCGCCCGCCATAAGGGCTTCGCGCTCCAGCCGGGCTTTTTCTTCCACCAGCCGTTTTTCGACCATTTCTTCGGGAAAAACCTGAAAATCCGGCGGCTGAAAACGAAAATGGCTTTTGCAGGCCAGCAGGGCGCGCCCGTAGGCCGCCACCTGATCAGAATCAGGGTCAGTGGCGAAAAGTTCGGCAAACCACTGTGCCGGGGCCAGAGCCACTTCGCCCTGCGCCAGTTCCCACGCGTCCATCACAGGCACTTCGGCCGCCAGTTGCTCGCGGCTTTTGCGGTGCTGTTCAAGCAGACGCACGGCGTCTTCCTTGCCCAGATCAGCGCTGTACATGGGGCCAAGCCACGGCAAAAGGCGCGGCGCATTGAGCCGCGTTTCCCGCCGGTTGGGCAGCAAAAGGCGCAAACGGCCTCCGGCCTCTTCAGTAATAAGGGCAATCTGAACGGCATTGCCCTCCAGATACTCCACCACGCAACCCGGCGCTGGGTAGCGCACACAATCCGACATGCCTGCTCCTTCAGAGGCGCGCCACATAACCATGCATCCACACGCCTTCGACAGGGACAATCCTTTATTTTTTCTTTTCTGGCAAGTGCCGGCACGCCGGTAACCGTGCGTACATGCCGCTTTTACCGGACCCGGGCCGCGCGCCGCACTGGACGAGACCCCCTGAAGCCGCTATAATAGGTCTTCTCCGGAAAACTTTTTTCCGCGCGGTCAGCGCGAGTCGGCGGGAGCATATGAGCAATATTATCCATCAAAGCGGAGGCAGCCGTACCCTGGTCATGCAGGAGCCTGAAACCCCCCAGCTCTACCGTGAACTTTTCCCCTATACCAGTATCTGCCGCACTTCGTTTGACGAAGTGCTGCTGGCCCCGCGACCTGCGGAACAGATGCGCATCACCGACACCACCTTTCGTGACGGCCAGCAGGCTCGCCCGCCGTATACGGTCAAGCAGGTGGCGAAAATGTTTGATTTTCTTCACCGCCTTGGCGGCAAGACGGGGCTTATCACGGCTTCGGAATTTTTTCTGTATTCCGCCAAGGACCGCAAGTGCATCGACGTGTGCCGTGCGCGCGGCTATCGCTTTCCGCGCGTGACAGCCTGGATACGCGCCACCAGGGATGACCTCAAGCTGGCCCGCGATATGGAATTTGACGAAACCGGCATGCTCACCAGCGTGTCGGACTATCACATCTTTCTCAAGCTGGGCAAAACCCGCCAGCAGGCTATGAACATGTACGTGGGCATGGCCGAGCAGGCGCTGGAATGGGGCATCATACCCCGCTGCCACTTCGAGGACATCACCAGGGCCGATATTTACGGCTTTTGCCTGCCCCTGGCCCAGAGGCTCATGGAGCTTTCCAGCCAGAGCGGCATGCCCGTAAAAATTCGCCTGTGCGACACCATGGGCTACGGCGTGCCATACCCCGGCGCAGCCCTGCCCCGCTCCGTGCAGCGCATTGTGCGCGCCTT
>NZ_JBAIYW010000398.1:0-1517 GCF_036763055.1 Desulfovibrio sp. 1214_IL3152
TGGCGGGCTTGGCCCCATGACGGCACGGGCGGGCCAATGATCGCCGCCTACCTTGCCAGCTGGCGCAGCCACCCGCTGTTCAACACCCTGTTTGCCTGTGCCATGATCTTTTGCTGGGGC
This sequence comes from Desulfovibrio sp. 1214_IL3152, assembly GCF_036763055.1. Lineage (NCBI taxonomy): Bacteria > Pseudomonadati > Thermodesulfobacteriota > Desulfovibrionia > Desulfovibrionales > Desulfovibrionaceae > Desulfovibrio > Desulfovibrio sp. 1214_IL3152. The sequence continues at coordinate 121 of NZ_JBAIYW010000398.1, forward strand.
ATCTATGCGTTTCTGCATTTCAAAAATATTCCCTGGGGTTCGCAACCAGCCAATATTTTTGTTTTTGTTATCGCAGCCCTGTGCTTTGTCTTTATTTTTGTTTTACCGCGCTATTCGTTTCGCCCGGTGGCCGTACACTATTGCATCATGGCGGGAACCCTGCTGCCCTCGCTGGCCAACGGGCAGGAACTTATGCGCCAGAGCGGCATCTTCAACTGAGGCACGACAACGCACACACCCGCGCCATGACTAGAGCAATTTCACTTTGAAATTGCTCTGGCGGCTGCGCGAGCAGACGCCCGCAGCGAAGGCGTAAGCGCAATTTATTTGCGCGGTTAAACGCCGAAGTGAGCGTGCATCAAACTTTGAGAATGTATATTATCAAAGTTAATCTGCTCTAAAGACGCCCGGCAGACGCCCCGGCGCGTCACAAAGCACCGGCAGCGCGACGGCATGACGCATGAAACAGCCAGAGGCGGCGCAGGCGGGACAATATATCCCGGCTGCACCGCCTCTGGCTGTTCTGTTCCGCGCTGTCACCCGGCAAGCAGCGGGGCCAGCACCCGGCCAAGCTGTTTGCGAAACTCTTTCTGATCCAGGTCATTTTCCTTCTTGCCGCACAGCAGACTCACAATAATTGCGGCCCCCGTCAGAAGCGAAAAAACCGCATCCGCCCTGGCGGCAGCATCAGGACCGGATAATCGCCGTGCCAGCCCCTTGCGTCTTTTTTCAAAAAAGTCAGCTATAATATCAGATACTTCCTGATCAAGGGCTGAGAAAAGAATTATCCTAAACTCATCCAGCCACGGACCGTGCTCTCCTTCGTGCACAATGCTGTTCACAGCCTGATCCAGCATATCGGCCACATCGGCTTCCACGCCTCTCGGAGGCATCAATTCATGCAATGATTCCACCACGGCCACAAAAAGCTTCTTTTTGGAGCCGAAGTATCTGTTGATAAGCGTGGCATTGACGCCGGCCTTGGCCGCGATTTCTCGTGTACCCACGCTTTCGTAGTTATTATTGGCAAAAAGGCTACGGGCTGCCAGCAATATTCTATGTCTGGTCTGGGCCGCGTTGCGGGTTTGCCTGCCCTGATCCGCCACAAGGGGGGAATGTTCGGAAGGTATGGCGGTTACAGGGGCCTTGCCGTCAGTTTTCACTGTATTGCTCATGGCGTCCCTGCACTCGATGTATGATGGCCGAAAAACCGGCCATGCGTGCGTAGAAAATTACTCTTCCGGCGCGCACCCGCCCTGGCACAGGTGTTCTGTGCCGAAAGCCGCCAGCTTGCCGGCGGCAAAAGCATCAAGACAGGAGCCTACGCTGGGCAGACCGGCGTTGTGATACACCGCTATGCCCGCTGCCTGCATGGCCTGAAGCGGGCGCAGCCCCAT
>NZ_JBAIYW010000011.1:0-1517 GCF_036763055.1 Desulfovibrio sp. 1214_IL3152
ACCGAAAGCAACGAAAAAACCAACTGGGGCGCTGCCCTGCGCAAGGCGTGGCGGCGCTTTACCCGCCGCCTGCCCAAGCTCGTCTACTTTACCGCGCCCGTCTACGTGCTTATGTATCTGCTGCAGCAGTTCGGCTACTTTGCCTTGATCGAGCAGTGGCTTTCACAGCATATGGCATGGCTTTCCTTCTTGAAGCCGCAGGCCATGGGCATTATTGTACTGCATCTGGCGGCGGAACTGGGTGCGGCTCTGGGCGCGGCAGGCAGCGTATTGCAGACCGGCGGCCTTTCCGGCCGCGATGTGGTGCTGGCCCTTATGGTGGGCAACATTCTGTCCACGCCCATGCGTGCCATACGCCATCAGTTGCCGTCCTATTCAGGATTTTTCCGTCCGGCGCTGGCCCTGCGGCTCATTCTGGCAAACCAGGGGCTGCGTGCAGCCAGCATGACGGTTGTAACAGCTCTCTACTACTATGTCGGGGCCTGACCCCGAACTGTGCGGCAGCTATGCAGACGGACACACTGATGGAACAGAGCCCCCATGAAGGCATGGAGCTTGCGGAGGCCCAGGAAAACTTCGGCATGGGCATTATCTGCGCCCAGCAGGTTTTTGCCCACTTTTCCGAGCGTTTCGGGCTGTCTCCGGACGATGCCATGCGCGCCGCGTCCTGCTTCGGTTCCGGCATGGGGCAAGCCGCCACCTGCGGCTGTGTGACCGGAGCACTCATGGCCCTTGGCATGGCGCATGGCTGCGCCGGGCCATGCTCACGCGAACGCAAGGGAAATCTCTATTCCCGCCGCGATGCCTTCATGACGGCCTTCGTCAGGGCTCACGGCAGCCTGCTGTGCCGGGAAATACTGGGACACGACCTGACCATTCCGCAGGAGCGCGCCCTTATTATGGAAAAAGGCCTTTTTACCACTGTGTGCGCCCCGCTGGTCTGTGCTGCCTGCGACCTGCTGGAAGAATACCTTTAGATGCAATGTCTAGAACCGTTAACGAATGAAATGAGTTAACTGCTCTGCAAGGATTTTCTTGAAAATCCTTGCCACTAAATGCGAGAAGGCAGGCTTTTGCCTGCCGTAAGCGAGCATTTCAAGTGTTAAATGCTCTAAAGGCGTTCCAACACCCGCCCGCGCAAGCGACTTTCACGCCGCCGCCAATGCGGCACGCCTGCGCATGCAGGCAACGGTGAGGACGCATGACAAGCTTTGCAACCAGTCATCTTTACAGATAAAACGCTCACGCTTACGGCCACAAGGAGTTTTCATGACAGACGCATCCGCAAAACCGCAAGACGAAATCCGCCGCTACGAACGCGCACCGGTGGAAATTCCCGCCCATTGCCAGGTTGTCAAACCCGAGCATACGGGCGCGCGCATCGTTGTGCTTTTGCAGCCGGAAGAAAAGCGCCTCTCCCTGCCCCGGCCCAAAACCTCGCGCCAGTTGCTTGCGGCGCTGGGCCTTGCGGAAGAAACCGCCCTGGTGGCCCGTGAGGGCCAGTTGCTCACCCCCGA
>NZ_JBAIYW010000501.1:0-1516 GCF_036763055.1 Desulfovibrio sp. 1214_IL3152
CTGCCGCGCAACACGGCAGCGGCTACCGGCGCGCAGCCAGAACGGCACGGTCCCCATCCGAGGGAAAGTCCAGCCGCCATGCCTTGCGTAGCGTTGTCTGATCTACGGCATCCGGGGCCTTGACCAGCGACACGTTCCCGGCAGGGAACACAAGCGATGGCGCAGAACCGGCCTGGGTTTCCTGCACAGGCTTGATATCGCTGAAATAACGCGCAGCCAACGCAAGGCTTTGCTGCACATTCACATCGCCGCTGATGACCACCCGAAGCGGCCTTTTCCTGCGGCTGGCGGAAACGAAGTCACGCACATCCTCAATGCTGAACCGGGCCTTGCCACTCCAGTGCTTATTCTGTATGCAGCCTCTTGCACCTCATGTTCAAAGAAGGATGTCATGGGCTTTTTTTACAGTATGCTCTCTTCGGCAGCCTTCGGGCTTATCCCCCTTTTCAGCCTGCCGCTCATGGCCAGGGGGCTTTCTCCGGCTACCGTGCTTTTTTACCGCTTTTTCATTGCTTCCATCGTGCTGGGGATACTTATCCTGCTGAGGGGCGAACGCCTGCACACCTCGCGGCGCAATCTTGCCAAGCTCACAGGCATGAGCCTCATGTACGCCTTGGCGGCCCTGCTGTTCATGCAGGCATTCAAGTACATGCCAAGCGGCGTGGCGGCCACCCTGCACTTTTCTTACCCGGTGATGGTCATGCTCATGATGATTGTTTTCTTTCATGAGCGCTTTTCGTCAATTACCGCTCTGGCCGTGGTTCTTGCCATCAGTGGGGTCTACCTGCTGAGCGGCGGCGCACAGTCCGGCAGCGTGGCGGACATGAGCATGCTGGGCCTGACGCTGGCCCTGGCCTCCGCACTGTGCAACGCCGTCTACATAACCAGCCTCTACGCGGCCCGCATCAGCAATATGACGGGCCTTGTGCTTACCTTTTATGTCATGGGCTTCGGCGCACTCTGCTCACTGGCAAACTCGCTGGCGACAAACAGCTTCCAGATGCTGCAAAGCTGGCAGGATCTGGCGCTGGCCGCCCTGCTGGCCCTGGTGACAGCGGTGCTTTCCAACTACACCCTGATTCTGGCGGTACAGCGCATCGGTTCTACCCTTGCGGCCGTAATGGGCGTGCTGGAACCTGTCACCGCAGTGGTCGTGGGCATTCTGGTATTCAACGAGCCGTTCAGCCTGTCGCTGCTTACGGGGCTGGCGCTTATTGCGGTTTCGGTAGTTCTCGTCATGCTTGGCGGCCACATCCGCCACCTGCTGGCCCGGCGCAAGACAACGCTGCCGCCCATCCCGTAAGGCCGCCCTGCGGTCCCGCTGCTTTGCCACTTTGCCGCCGCCTTCGGCTGCGCCGCAGTCTGCCCCGACAATATTGCTGCAAAAACAAAAGGAACCCCCCGGCCTAGCCGGGGGTTCTTCATATGCGCCTGTAAGGCTTTCTTACCAGCCGCGCCCTAACAGGCGCACGGGCGATCTGACATTTGCATTTCTGTTACTTGCGGCCCGTAAACG
>NZ_JBAIYW010000197.1:0-1514 GCF_036763055.1 Desulfovibrio sp. 1214_IL3152
CAGGGGGCGGCGCGGGCGGGCTTCGCCCTGGCCCCGGGAATCGCGTTTTTCGCGGCTGTCTCGGGGAAAACGGGGGCCGCGCGAGTCGTTCGAATGATCAGTCATGCTCTTTCCTGTGGGAAAATGGAAGGGAGAGGGTGATTAAATCCCTTTTCGTTGTGTGGAATTGCAGGGGGTTGCCACAAATACGCAGCAAATCTGCGTCACAGTCTTTCTTTCTCTGCGCAAACGTGTTAGCTTGAAATGACTTCTCTTGCAAGGGTGTGCTCGCGAGGACTCTGTTGGGGGAAGGTTTGAATAGGGGATTAGAACTTTTTTCACAAGAACCTTATCTAGTTGAATTTTATTGGGAATGTCTGTTCGGCGATGTAATGTTTCCACGAAATTTTGCAGAGGGGGCTTGACTCGGACGCCAAGGGCTTGTTACTAATTGCGCAAGCCATTCGCCCAACGTTTTAGCGAAGGCGCTCGGCTAACCCCGGCGTGTCGGTCTTTCCCGTCGCGCCACGCCGAACCCGGCGGGTTTTTCAAACACTTTTAATGAGTTGGAGGATACGTATGCCGACTTATGTCGATCCGTCCAAATGTGACGGCTGCAAGGGTGGCGAAAAGACGGCTTGCATGTACATTTGCCCCAACGACCTCATGATCCTCGACCCCGAGGAAATGAAGGCCTACAACCAGGAACCCGACGCCTGCTGGGAATGCTATTCCTGCGTGAAGATCTGCCCCCAGGGCGCCATCACGGCTCGCCCCTACGCTGACTTCGCTCCCATGGGCGGAACCTGTATCCCCATGCGGTCGGCAGACTCCATCATGTGGACGGTTCAGTTCCGTAACGGCAATGTAAAGCGTTTCAAGTTCCCCATTCGCACCACTCCGGAAGGTTCCATCAAGCCTTTTGAAGGTTTCCCCGAAGGCGGCAACATCGAAGACGAACTTCTGTTCACCGAAAAGGCCCTGGTTGCCCCCAAGGAAGCTCTCGGCAAGAAGTTTGAAATGTTGGAAGCCGACAAGGTTCTTACTTGCATGGAACACGGCCGTTAGGCTTTTGCAACCGCTAGTGCGATAAGGAGATACCATTATGCCTATGATTCCCGTAAAGGAAGCGATAAAGGGCGTAGCCATTGCCGAACCCGAAGTTAAAGAACATGCGGTTGACCTGCTCATCGTGGGCGGCGGCATGGGGTCCTGCGGCACCGCTTTTGAAGCCGTCCGCTGGGGCGACAAGCATGGCCTGAAAATTCTGCTTTGCGACAAGGCTTCCCTCGAGCGTTCCGGCGCCGTGGCCCAGGGCCTTTCCGCCATCAACACCTATCTGGGTGAAAACAGCGCCGACGACTACGTGCGCATGGTCCGCACCGACCTTATGGGCCTCGTGCGCGAAGACCTTATCTTCGACTGCGGCCGTCACGTCGACGACTCCGTGCATCTGTTTGAAGACTGGGGTCTGCCCTGCTGGATCAAGGGCGAAGACGGCCACAACATGAACGGCGCCGCCGCCAAGGCCGCCG
>NZ_JBAIYW010000513.1:0-1513 GCF_036763055.1 Desulfovibrio sp. 1214_IL3152
GGCGAAGCGGTACGGTATGGACGTGCCGATGGGGCCCATGGTCGTTGCGTCCGCCAATTCCACCCGATGCAGCAGGTTACGGCCGAATTCCGTGACCCACAGGTACGCCCCGTCCGGGCTGAGGGCCACGCCGTTGGCCATGGCCAGGTTTGGCGCCACGCAGGTTATGGTCTTGAAATCAGGCGAGACATAGTAGACCCCGCCCTTGGGCTGCGTGGGCGAACCCTTGAAGTCCGTGAAATAAAAACCGCCGTGCGCGTCCATGACCAGGTCGTTGGGCAGGTATCCGGCGTCAGGCGAGACGATTGCGCGCAGACCCTTGCCGTCCGGGTTTACCGCGAAGATGGCCCCCTTGGTGTAGGTGGAATCCAGGGCGGCGATGAACAGGCGCCCGTCTTTATGGAAGGCGATGCCGCCCGGCGAATAGCCGTCCAGATCAACGAAGGTCGAGAGTTTCTTGTCCGGCGTGGCGCGCAGCACCCGCCCGTTGCTGACGTCGCAGAAGAGGAGATTGCCCCTGGCATCGAAAATGGCGCCTTCCAGGATGTCGTTTTTGTCCGCCACTTTGAGCCACTGTTCCGCGGTCACGGTCTGCAGGTTGCGCTCCGAAGGCGGAATGGGCGCCGGGCCTCTGGTATGCTCGTCATAGGCGAGGCCAGCGGCCAGGCTGTGAAGCGGAGCAGCGCCCAGTGAAGCGAACAGAAGCGCGGTGACCGCGAGCATTCTGAGAAGTGTTTTATGCATTGTTATTCTCCGTTTTTGAGATCGAAAAAGCCCTGTGCGAATCCGCCCTTGACCCAGCCTTCGGTCCAGGGCGCGGCTTGGCGCACGTGGGCCTCCACTTCCTGAATGTACCAGCGGCCGTTCTTCTTGATGAAGGTGTCCCGGAAAATGCCGGGCAGGAAAAAGGCGCCGTCTTTGCCCTGGGTGTCCCGCAAGGTCAGGAAGGTCAGCATGTAAAAACTGCCTGTGGCCCGCGTGCCGTCCGGGTCTATCTCGATAATCGAGGGGGTGATGTTGTGGCAGGACCAGGGCTGACCGTGGACCAGCCGGCGGCATTGTTCCTTGATGGCTTCAGTGCCGGTGATGGTCACGCCTTCGATGATCCATCTGCCGTCCTCGGCGAAAAGTCCCGCGATGCCTTCCGGGTCGTACCCGGCGTCAAGAAATTCTGCATACCGGGCCTTGAGCTTCTTGATTGCTTCCATATCTTCAAGGCGCGTCACCCGTTGTTCCAGGGTGAGCGGTTCAGTGGATCCCATATTCACCGCCTTCGGTAAAAATGTGTCGTTGATGGAAGAGTGCTCCTCGTGCTTGGGGGCCGCCCGAAGAGCACTTCCGGGAATCCGGGGCATGGGCCCGCGGTCCGTCTTTACCAGGAGTACGCCTGCGGGGCTTCGCCGCCGGGGCCGGGGAAAATCGCGTCGAGCTCTTTCAGGGTTTCCGGAGAAAGCTTGACGTCGATGGCCGGGAGAGCCTGGGTCAGTTGGTCCACGATGCGCGGGCCGACGAT
>NZ_JBAIYW010000525.1:0-1511 GCF_036763055.1 Desulfovibrio sp. 1214_IL3152
GTCGGGGCGCAAGCTTATGGTGGCCTCTTGCGCACTGGCCGGGACGGATTTTATTCTGCTGGCAGTCAAGCCCGAGGCCGAGGCGTTTCGCTCGTGGACGGCCCTGCGCACCGAACTGCTGCTTGTGCTGTGCGGCGGCATAGCGCTTATTGTTCTGGTGTCGCACCTGCTCATGAAGCAGCTTGTCAACAGGCTGCAGGCCAGCGATGAGCGCCGGGTGGCGGTTTTTGCCCAGATGGAACACAACCAGAAACTTTCGTCCATCGGGCGGCTGGCGGCTGGCGTGGCTCATGAGGTCAACAATCCTCTGGCCGTCATTTATGAAAAGGCGGGCCTTGCCCGCGACCTGCTGAGCATGGGCAAGATTTGCGGCGAAAGCAGGGACAGCGAACGGCTGAACGGTCTGCTTGAAGGCATAGAAAGCACCGTGGAAAGGGCGCGCGGCATCACCCACCGCCTGCTGGGCTTTGCCCGCCGGATGGAGGCCAACCGCCAGAGCCTGCACATTGAGGAAGTCATCACCGAAACCCTGTCGTTTCTTGAGCGCGAAGCCAAGAACCGGGGGGTAACGCTGGAAATGGATCTGGCCGAGGGCTTGCCCGAAATTGTTTCAGACAGGGGCCAGTTACAGCAGGTCTTTTTGAATATCGTGGGCAACGCCCTGGATGCCGTGACCGGCAGCGGGCAGGCTGGTGTGGCTGCCGACGGGCAAGGGCGCTTTGTAAAAGTGCGCTGTGTGCCATCGGGGCCGTCCGCGCTTGAGGTGACCGTGCGTGATAATGGCAAGGGCATGCCTCAAGAGGTGCTGCGGCACATTTTCGAGCCGTTTTATTCCACCAAGAAAAACAAAGGCACAGGGCTTGGCATGTTTATCACTTACGGCATCGTGCGCAGACTTGGCGGCGATATCCGTGTGGAAAGTGAGGAGGGGCGCGGCAGTGTCGTGCGTGTAACCTTGCCCCTGGTTCCGCCTGACGGCTCTGCGGAGGTATAGCAATGGCTTTGCGCATACTGCTGGCTGATGACGAAAAGGACTTTGTGGAAACTCTGGCCGAAAGGCTTGAGTTGCGCGGGTACAGCGTACGTGTGGTTTATGACGGCCTGGCGGCCCTGCGGGCCGCTGTAGAGGAAATGCCCGATGTGGTGGTGCTTGACCTTCTCATGCCCGGTCTGCCCGGCGATGAGGTGCTGCGCCGCCTCAAGAACGTGCAGCCCGGCCTGCCCGTGCTGCTGCTCACCGGGCATGCGGCCGTGGACGATACGGGTGTTTCGCCCGTAAGCCAGGCCTATGCCTGTCTGACAAAGCCGCTCAGTTTCAACACTTTTCTTGAAACGCTGGAGTCCGCGTGCCGTGACGGGCGTGAGGCAGCCTCCGGCGGGGGAGACATGTCATGAACGTCAGTCAGTGTACGGCCCGACTGCTGGCCTCGGCAGTGCATGATATGCGCAATGTTCTGGCCGTCATCCGTGAATCCGCGGGTCTTGCGCAGGATCTGGCCGCCCTTGCGTCT
>NZ_JBAIYW010000367.1:0-28874 GCF_036763055.1 Desulfovibrio sp. 1214_IL3152
CCTTGTGGGGCTGGAAGCCTTTGCGGCGCGCGCCTGCACCCTGTATACCCGCTGGTGTCGCCGACTGGGCTGGCTTGAGCCGGGCCACGATGACGCCCCCCGGTCTTGAATATAATTACGTACTGAAATACTCTGCCATACCGTCTTCAAATACAGCCCAGGAACAGCGATGAAGTGTAAAATCTGCAAAGCCGAGGCCGCAGTGGCCCTGCGCAGCCATAATGCCGCCTTTTGCCCCGACTGCTACAAGGACTTTTTTTCCCGCCAGGTAACCAGGGGCATTGAGGGGCAGAAGCTTTTTACCCGTGACGAGCGCGTGCTCGTGGCCCTTTCGGGCGGCAAGGATTCCCTTGCTCTCATGCTTGAGCTTTCACGCCAGGGCTACAATGTCACGGGCCTGCACATTGACCTGGGCATCCCCGTGTCCTCGGCCGCGGCGCGGGGCGTTGTGGAACGCTTTTGCGCCAAGCACGGCCTCACGCTCATGGTCAGGGAAATGGAAGCCGAGGGCCTTGCCATCCCGGCGGTAAAAGCGCGCCTGAACCGTCCCGTCTGTTCGGCCTGCGGCAAGATCAAGCGCCATTTTTTCAACAAGGTCGCGCTGGATGAGGGCTTTGACGCCCTTGCCACCGGACACAACCTTGATGACGAAGTGGCTCGCCTTTTCAGCAATACCCTGCGCTGGGACACGGCCTATCTTTCCGATCAGGGACCGCGCCTCGACAGCGAGCACGGCTTTTCACGCAAGGTCAAACCCCTGTGGCGGCTCACGGAATTTGAAACCGCCAACTATGCTTTTCTGATGGGCATAGAAAACCACTATGCGCCCTGTCCCTACAGTCCCGGCGCCAGCTTCACCACGCTCAAGGGGTTGCTGCAAAACCTCGAAGCCGCCATGCCCGGCCGCAAGCTGGACTTTTATCAGGGTTTTCTGGCGCGGGGGCGGCCTGTTTTTGCCCGGCGTGAAGCCGAAGAGGGGGTAACCCTTGCGCCCTGCACCCTGTGCGGCTATCCCACGTCTTCGGGCGATACCTGCGGCGTCTGCCGCATACGCGCCGCCCTGAGCGGGAACGACGCATAGGACATTGTCACTTTGAAACTGCTCTGGCGACTGCGCGAGCAGATGCCCGCAGAAAAGGCGCAAGCGCAGTGTGTTTGCGCTGTTACGCGCTGTAATGAAATCCCCCCCGTGAGGATACGTAGTTTCAAGGGACAAATGCCCCAAAGGTTTATACATACAGACAAGGCCCCTGCCGCTGATTGCGGCAGGGGCCTTGTCTGTTTCAAAGCTGAATAACCTAGAGCAGATTAACTTTGAGAATGTATATTCTCAAAGTTTAAGGCACGCTCACTTCGGCGTTTAACCGCGCAAGTAAATAGCTCTGCTGTCTTCGCGGCAGTCGTTGGCGAGCCTGCGAGCCTTACGAATGGCGACAGTGGTTGTGTGGAAACAAACCCCTCGTTACACATGGTGTCTGCAAGCGTAGTTTCCCGCGTTACAACTCCTGAAGCATCCGTAACTTCCTTTGTCGTAACGGCTGAAGCTGCGCTTGCATCTTTGCGGCGGGCGACTGCTCACGCAGCCGCCAGGGCAATTTCAAAGTGAAATTGCTCTAGCCGAGCTTTGTGGCGTCAATCACGTTATAGTCCAGGCCCAGCTTCGCGGCAGGCAGCCCCAAAGCCAGCCCCACCAACTGCGAAAGGTGCAGCACGGGAACACGGGCTTTGGACTTGTGCAGTTCCTGGGCATTGTCCTGATAGATGTCAAGCTGCATCTGGCAAAGGGGGCAAGGCGTCACCACGCAATTGGCCCCGGCAGCGGCGGCGCTGTTGATGATTTCGCTTGTCATGAGCATGACGGATTTTTCCGCCGGATACACGGCATGAAAACCGCAACAGTCCAGCCGTTTGTCAAAGGGAACGCCCTGCGCGCCCAGGGCATGAACCACCTTTTCGAAACTCGACGGATTCACCGAGCTTTCAAAGCCCAGTGCGGATTCGGGCCTCAAGCTGTGACAGCCGTAAAAAGCCGCCACTTTCATCCCATTGAGGGGTTTGACAACCTTGGCCTTGAGCGCGTCGGCATTCTGGGCCAGCACCCAGAGCAGACTGGTCACTTCACTTTCGCCTTTATAGGCCATATTGCCCTTGGCAAGAAACGTGTTGATGCGGTCTTTCTGCCCGCCGTCCAGTTCCGCCTTGGCCCGGCGCAGCATGAGCAGACAGGTGCTGCACGATGTCAGCACCGGCAGCCCCATCTGTTCGGCAAGCGCCAGATTGCGGGCATTGGCTACCAGGGTTGCCAGGGGATCCACATCCTGAGCCTGGGAGGCGCCGCAACAGGTCCAGCCGGGTATTTCCCTCAGGGTAATATTCAGGATGGGGGCCACGGCCTCCAGGGCCATCCTGGATTCTTTGGCCGCCTGAGTCAGCACGCAGCCGGGAAAAAAGGCGTATTCGGTCTGCATACGGCTACTCCTTCGCGGCGGCATGGGCCGCCTCAATCATCTTCACGAGGGCGGCATGCCCTTCAACGGGATCTTCGCCAAATGCCTCGAGCGGATTCATCTTGCCCTGACGCATGAGCGTAATAGCCATGCCCGCACGCGTCACGGTGCTGATGCCCTCGGTACGCAGAGCCAGCCGCACTTCGTTGAGCCGTCCCGAATCTTCCACCAGGTCGGTGTAGAAGGATTTGGCATGGGCCGGGCCAACGCCGTCTGTCATGCCCTTTGCCATAACCTTGGCGCGCAGGGCCGCAATGTCATCGGCAGAGCTGATACCCTTGGGGCAACGGTTGGCGCATTCCTGACAGTGCACACAGTTCCACAGGCCCCCGGCCACGGCGGGCTTGCCGTGCAGCAGGGGATCTTTGCTGCGCGAGTCATTGGCGACCCGCCAGGCATGCGTGAACACAAAGGGTTCCATATAGTCCCGGTTGTCGGCGGTGAGCTTGTTGCACTCGGAGGCGCAGCAGCCGCAGATGATGCAGTCCCACTGTTTTTTGATGCGGTCAAATTCCGCCTGTGTCTGGCGGCAGCCTTCCTTCATGGAAAATTCGGGCTTGGCGACCATGCCGGGATGGATCTTGCGCAGGTTTTCCACTGCTGGCTCCCAGTCCACCACCAGATCTGAAATGACCTTGAAGTTGGCAAGAGGAGAAATGCGCATGGTGTCGGAACCATAGGTCGCGATCAGATCGTCCATCTTGGTGTCACAGGCCAGAATGGCATGCCCGTTGACCCTGACGCCGCAGGCCCCGCAAATGGCGCAACGGCAGGACGCCGTGAAGTTGAGCGTGGGGTCCTGTGTCTGCTTGATGAACAGTAATGTATTGAGGACAGTCTTGCCGGACACGTCGGCCGGGGCAAGAACGTAACTTTGCTCGTAGTGTTTTTTGCCGTCAAAGCGGTCAATAATGAGTGTAGCCATCAGTACTTACGCTCCTCGGGCTTGAACTTGGTGATTTCCACGTCTTTCCAGCCCATATGCATTTTGCCGCTTTCACTCATGGTGACCATGCTGTGCTTGAGAAAGTTGGCGTCGTCGCGCTTGGGGAAGTCCTCCCTGGTATGCGCTCCGCGCGACTCCTTGCGCTCTGTGGCGGCAAGGCAGGCGGCTTGCGCCAGCTGCAGCATGTTGCCCAGCTCCACATACTCCGTGAACACGGAATTATAGACAGGATTGGCATTGGGTACGCGCAGGGCATCATAACGCGAACGCATCTCCGCCAGGGTGTCTGCCAAAGAGGCAAGCTTGGCCTGGGTACGGAAGATTCCCAGATTATCCCACAACTGCGCGCCCATCGCTTCGCGAAGGGCATACATTTCCTTGGCATCGCCGCCGCTGGAAACGTTGGTAAAGCGGCTCTGCCACTGGCCGGCCAGATCAGCCAGCCTTTTGCCCGCACTGTGGTCCGCCGAACCGGCGTAGGCCGCTGCGCCATCACCGGCAATCTTGCCGGTCACCACGGCATCCGCCAGGGAGTTGCCGCCCAGACGGTTGGCCCCGTGAATGGACACGCAGGAAGCCTCGCCTGCGGTAAACAGGCCAGGAAGTTCCGTGGACATGTCATCAAACTTTGCCACAGCAATGCCACCCATTGAGTAATGGGCCGTGGGCCGGATGATCATGGGCCTGTCCACAAGATCTATGTTTTCAAACAGCTTGCCAACGTGACGGATCTGCGGAAGATCGTTGATAATTTTATTCCTGCCCAGGTGCACGAGGTCCAGCAGTACATATGCCTCAAGGCCCTGCCCGTAGCCGCGTCCTTCGCGGATTTCCGTTTCAATGGCGCGGGCCACAATATCGCGGGGGCCAAGCTCCATCTTGCCGGGGGCGTAGTTTTTCATGAACCGCTCGCCCTTGTTGTTGAGCAGATAGCCGCCTTCACCGCGGGCGGCCTCTGTAATAAGCACACCGCCGTGCACCACGCCGGTGGGGTGAAACTGGATCATTTCCGGATCTTTAAAGGGTACTCCCGCCCGCAGGGCGGCAGCCACGCCATCGCCGGTGGCAATATAGGGCGTGGAGGTGCGGTTCCAAAAAATCCGTGTATACCCGCCGGTAGCGAGCACCACGGCCCTGGCACGCACAGGGGATATTTCGCCGGTGCGAATATTGCGCAGCACCGCGCCCTCGCAACGGCCGTTGTCTACGCCGAGATCCAGCAGCTCATGATCCATGAGAAACTTGACGCCGTGCGTCAGGGCTTCATCCAGACAGACATGCGCCACAATATGGCCTGTCTTGTCTGCCGAATAGTTGCAGCGCACCTTTGACGCGCCGCCAAACGGCCGGGCCTTTACCCTGCCGTCAGCCGTGCGCGAAAAGGGCATGCCTTTGTAATCCAGTTCAAGAATGGTGGGGCCGGCCTGCTCGCAGAACTTGAGGGTGGCGTCCTGGTCCACAAGGTAGTCGCCGCCCTTGACGGTGTCGTAGCAATGCAGCTCGTAAGAATCACCCTTGCTGAAGTCGGTGACGCCGTTGATGCCGCCCTCGGCCATACAGGTGGCGTTGCGCGAGGGCATGCACTTGGTCACAATAACCACGTTGAGCCTGGGATTTTTTTTCATGGCGGCAACCGCGGCACGCAAGCCTGCGCCGCCGGAGCCGATTATCAGCACGTCACAGGCAGCCATTGGGGCAGCCCCGCTGACGGCGGCAAGGGCCTTGTCAAGACCGCTTGCACTTACCGTCAGGGCACTGATGGTGATACAGGCCGACTGCAGAAACTTTCTGCGGGTAAATTGTTGGGTCATATATAAATCCTTGGAAGATGGGGAGGGATGTTCCGGCGGGGTTCGGCGGGCGCACATGCGGCGGACGAAAAAACCGCGCGGCATCCCTTTGTTGCTTTACTGTTTGTATGCTCGATCTCTCCCCTGCAGGTGTCAAGAGAAAAAAAGCGCATTTGAAACCATGTGATTATAGTACAGGCTATAAAAGAAAAAATAAAGAGGTATAATATTGGAGCATTAAGTCATTAAAAAATGAATATACTTCGTATATCATTCATAATTTTTACATAAAACAGAAAAACAGTTCTGGAAAATACAGGAGTCACCACACCGGGCGCAGCCCCCCCCTTGCGCAAGGCGGCATTCCGCAGCAGCCAGTTGACGTTTGACAAAAATGAGGCGCAATACGCAGCAGGCCGCCGAACGCTCTGGAGCAAACCGGCAATATGCTGAACGGACACCGTCCAACGGCTTTCAGACGAAAAACGGCTTGGGGGTATTTTGACAAGACGAACAAAAAAAGCAGGCCCCCTCAAAATGGGGAACCTGCTGGTTTCCTTATGGCGCGCCCGGCGCGATTCGAACGCACGACCTTTGGCTCCGGAGGCCAACGCTCTAACTTTGCCTCATTTTTCATTTCTTTTTATTATTAATCAATTTTGGATGGATAGCCATAAATAGGCTTGCATCTAGTTGCATCTTTTGGCATCAGAATCAGTAGATAAGGTTGGAAATACGGTTGGAAATTCAGAGGAAGGATTGCCATGACTGGAAAAGCCCGCATGAAGACGAACTACCCTGGAGTCTTTTTCCGGATTGCCGAGCGCAAAGGCAAATCCGGTGAGGAACGCGTTTATTATATCGTTTTTAAGCAAAACGGTAAAGTTATCGAGGAAAAGGTTGGTAGACAGTATGCGGACGACATGACCCCAGCCAGGGCGTCAGGCATCAGGGCCGAACGTATAGAAGGAAAGCGAGCTTCCCGTAAGGAAATCCGTGAAGCTGTTCTCGCAGCGAAAGCGGCAGAAGTGACCAAGCCGACCATCGCCAGACTCTGGGACCAGTATCAGCAATCTTTTGATGACGGGAAAGCCAGGAAAGCAGATATAAGCAGATACCACATCTATATAAAAAGCCTTTTTGAAAATAAAACACCAAATGAAATCACCACGCTAGATGCTGACAAGCTTCGTCATAAGCTACTCAAAATGGGCAAAAGCCCGCAAACCGCAAAACATGTCCTTGCACTACTTCGCCGTATAGTCAGGTTTGGCGTCAAAAAAGGACTATGCGCAGCCACAGACCCTTCAAAGCTTCATTTTGAGATGCCGAAAGTGGACAATCAAAAAACGGAGAGCCTAACAGCCGACCAGTTGAAAAAATATCTCGAAGCCATTGACAGGGAACCGGATCAGGATGCCGCAGCATTCTTGCGACTTGCACTGATTACAGGCATGCGCAAAGGAGCTCTGATGGCACTTCAATGGGCCGACATAGATTTTGAAAGCGGTTTCATTCTGCTGCGAGGAGAAGTTGCCAAAAAAGGCACGACAGAGCGCATTCCCCTCTCACATGCGGCACGGGCTGTACTGCGGGGTGTCAAAAAAACCGACAGTTCCTTTGTTTTTCCGGGTAAAAATGGTGCACAACGCAAGGATTTTCGTAAAATTGCGATACGAGTAAAACAACATGCTGGTCTCCCAGAGGATTTTCGGCCCTTGCATGGTCTGCGCCATGCTTACGCTTCATTTCTTGCCTCTAGCGGTAAAGTCGATTTATACACATTGCAGAAATTGCTGACGCACTCCAGTCCGCAAATGACCCAGCGGTACGCTCACCTTGCCGACGAGGCGATGCAGCGGGCGGCAAGTGTCGCAGATGGAATCTTTGACATGGATATGGAGAAAAAATGATGCCAGATTTGATCCTTGACCAGACGACTTTGGAAGAATCTTTTTTCTTTTGTGAATATGCGAAGCGCAGATTTGAGATGTATTATGATAACAATGGACATATCGAAGACGCTATGAAGTATATTAAATTTACCTCACAACAATTCTTCAAGGCAGATATTCCAGAAGGAATGCAGATAGACTTGCTTTCTGATGCCATTTACTGCTATGAAGCGCGCATAATGGGCTTGCGTCATATTACTAAATTTGAGGGAATTGAGGAATATATAGAGTTTATCACTTTTTATCCTTATATTGAAAAGCTTCTCCGAATATCAAATATTTTCAAAGTGTGCGCTGCATTTTTACCTTTTCCATACGACATGGTTGAAGTTGCCACGCAGATAAAACGCAATGAAAGTATCCCTGCAACATTCAAGACTCTGGATAGAACCGACAAAAGATGTGTAATAGCCTTCCATAGCAATCGGGATTATGTATTCTTCGGCATTGATAAAAACCTTCATGTCAATGAAATCATCGACACTCTCAAAAAGAAAGCCACGCTTTTCAAGTCAATCAATGACTACGAGAACTGTAAACGTAAAGATATTCTCAATACGATACACAAGCAATCAAACTTAAAAATGCATAGGCAGTCTCTGAATAATGTGTTTTATAAGTCTACTGGATTGCTGATCTATGATTTGTATATTTCCAGTAACTTTAACCTTGATTCCGCTTTTATGACGCATAGAAGGCACGCTCCCCAAATAAAGTGTGACCCAAGTAAAAATCCAACATCAGAAGACTGCGCGAACTGCAAATATTTTTCTTCATGTACAGACTTGTGGAGAAAGCAGTTCAATGCTGCTGTTGAAAAAATTAGTGGAGCAGAATCTGCTGAGAACTGGCTGAATCTTGTAAAAAAAGCGTCTCCCCAAAAAATACTTCCTCGGCGAGCGATTAGTTTTTTTGAATATAAATTTGATGGAACTGCTCCATCAAGATAGTCGAATATCGTTGCTTATTGTTTTTCAAATGCATTGGGGTGCAGTTCCATGGCAGATTATTGCTTCACAAGAAGCCTCCCTATTGCTTCAAGCAGCTCATATGGAAAGGCTTTTCTTTTTTGCCACACTGTCATGTAGTAGTTCCCCTGGTGGAACTGTGCGCCTGTGATTCATTTTTACGGCGAAAATAGAAACCATTCCTGATATTAGATTTAAGCTTTTGGTTGTCCCAAATATCTCCCCAAGCTCATTTCCCCATTCTATAAGAATAGCCGGAGCTCCTAATTCCAAATTGGAGGTCGGCTGATGCCTACCATAGAAACAACATGCCAATGCCTGACTGAGCAGGAGGTCTCAGCCCGAACCGGGCTGAGCCTCTCTACACTTCGCGCGCACAGGTTTAAACGTACAGGCCTTCCCTACGTCAAAATAGGCCGTTCCGTGCGTTATCGAGTCTGCGACCTTGAGGCGTTCCTGTCAAAAAATCGTATTGACCCATCTGGGAAGAGCTAACGCTTTTATTTTGCTTACGTTCGCTCGTCGACGTGAGCACCATCAAATCACTTGCTCTCCAGCGGCGGTTGCTGCTGGAGAGCGAGCAAGAAGCTGTGGCTTGACTTAGAGCATGTCCAACTCCGTAACGGTGATGTCACTTGTCAAGACTCTGATTTTGGTCGTTTCCCACGGCTGAAGAAGAACTTTTCAAGCCCATATAAACAAAATTGTCCTTTAACAATAGCACGTTAGGAGAATTCCATGGGAACATTTAAGCAGAAATTTGACGAACAGCATGAGAAGTACATCCAGAAGCTTGAAGAGGGGATCAGCGACCCTGAAATTATGCGTGAAATGAGCTGGTC
Source organism: Desulfovibrio sp. 1214_IL3152 (assembly GCF_036763055.1). Taxonomy (NCBI): domain Bacteria; kingdom Pseudomonadati; phylum Thermodesulfobacteriota; class Desulfovibrionia; order Desulfovibrionales; family Desulfovibrionaceae; genus Desulfovibrio; species Desulfovibrio sp. 1214_IL3152. The sequence goes on from NZ_JBAIYW010000367.1 coordinate 9,009, forward strand.
TCCCCAGCAACTGCGGCGTCACCAGGCTCAGGCGTTTATTGATGGGTATAAGAGGCAGGATCGTGGCAACCAGGCCGTAGTTGCTTTGGCAGATATGCCTGATGAGGTCAAAGCGTTGTTTAAAGGTGCGAAGGAAGATGCACTCCTCAAGTTTGATTTTGCCGAAGGTGAAAACAACGGCGGAGCTATTGTAACGGTTATCTAACTGAACTTGTAGCCTGGGAACGCGATCATTCCCAGGCTACAAACTAATCAATGATGACGGGACTGAGAAGGACTATGAATTATACCCCATTAAGTCTGAAACGCATTTTAGAAATTTCATCCCTCAAAGATGAAAAGGAAGAAACAAGTCTGCATTTCGCAAATTTCAGCAGATACAATTTGCCACAGAAAACTAGGAAAATTGTAGAAGCCGTTTCGACATCACAGCATGTAGATTCAGGCTTGGTTTTACTGGGCTGGTTGGCTTCAATTGCAGGGATTGACAGGGGTTGTCATCGTATTAAACATGAAACAACCGGATATATTAACTCACTTGCTTTACTTATCATGGGCGGCGCAGAATCTGGATGTGGAAAATCATCGGCGCTTGAACCATTTATAGATTGTATCAGCAAGATTGAATCTGAAAGTAATAGTAATCAAGATTCTTTTGGTTCTTACGAAGTGGAGTATGTTGCACTCAGCCACCGTCTCAAAGCCCTTATAAAGGAGTTCGCTAGAACAGGAAATGCTACCAAGCTTGATGAAATAAAAGAAGCCGAGCAAAGATTGAGAGAAGTCAAAGCAAAAAGAAAAAAACCCTCGTTCCTCATGTCTGACATAACGAAAGCTGCCTATTTCAAGCTTATGGTTGAGCAGGGATTTGTTATGCGGATGGAATCAGATGGTATTTTGCTGCCGCGTGACGCCTTCAATATGCTCAGAAAGTTTTGGGGAGGCGAAACCCATTCTGAAAGTAGAATTTGCAGGGGACAGGCAACCTGCAATGATCCTTTCATTGTTGACCTTGTTTTCACGCAGATTGAGTCTTTTACAAAGTTTATCAAGGACAAGAGCTACATTAAAACAGGGTTGTGTGCTCGTATGCTTACCTATAGGGCAGCACCGCATGACCCGCGGATGTACCAGATTTCTCAGCATGAATTGGACCCAGAAATAAAGGAGTTGATCCGAAGAATTCTTGCTAGAGTTAACGATTGTGCAACCTCGAATGCCGGGCATCAGGTCATCACACTAGATGCAGAGGCAGAGCATGCTTGGGATAATTTCCGGAAAAAATGCTCTGAAGAAGCATCAGGGCGTAATGCTGAAATTAAAGAGTGGGCAAAGCGGATGGCACAACATGCGTTAAGAATCGCAGGGGTTCTTCATATTGCGGAATATTCTGAACCTGAAAAAGTGCCTGTATCGTGGGATGAAATCGTCACCGCAATACAAATCACAGAAGTGTTAGAAGACAACTTGTGGGAATGCATATCTGGCCATGCAGACAGACAAGAGAAGACTTGTATGTGTGATGTCGGAATACATATTCTTGAAGAAAACATGGATATGTTTAGCGCTACACAGATAAAACAGCGGTTCAAGGATCGTTATGCAGCGGCAGACGTAGATGTGGCTCTCCATAAACTTGAGCAGCGTCGGATTATAAGAAATATATCTGAATCATATTCTAGAAGACGTGGCAGACCTGCAGGGCATGAATACAGGAACAGGTACTACGATAGGCGCTCATGATCTGACAAGTATTGAACAATATCAGCAAAAGGCATTCTCTTGGTATTCAGGGGAATGCTTTTTTTCTGCACATTCAAAATTGGCATATGCGGGAGATGGGTGGGTATTTATTAGGGGGGAAATGCCGCTAACAAATACCCTCGCCATATTCCCTTTGCATGAAACCTTCAGCATTCAATCGTGACAACTTGATTGACAATGTGCTGTGCTCAGAAAGAACGCACAGAAGTAGGGCATAGATCAGAACTCATTTGGCATCGTTCTATGGGCAAAATCTGTGATGTATCTAGATCTGACATTCAAAAGCGGCATAGTAGCACACTATACCACTTTTCCATTTTTTATTTTTTAAAACTTTATCGCAAATATAGGATGCAACAATTTACTGCTACAGAAGGAAATATTGGTCGATTATGCTTGATTGAGAAAAATATATGCATCCCGGTTGTTAGTAGTATCTTGTATTTAATATTTAACTAGATACATATTTAGTTAAATGCACTACATGATTACTAGAATATGTAACTATTAAACATGTGACATAGCCTTGTGAATGAAACCATTGAGAGGATTAATACATGAGCAGAGATATGACAACAGAGAAGACATATAGAGGATATCCAATTAACAATGGAAATGACAATGATCTACCTTGTTACACAAAGACATTAGATCAAATCATAGACACCGTTGAGTATATGGGGTCAAAGCACTCAAGGGTGTTGTCTGTACGCTTGGACATTCATAGTGAGAGGTATAGCGATTATGCGCTTAGCAGCGAAGATATGACCAGAATCATTGAGAATGTTAAACGCCAGACAGATTCACGCTTTAAAAATGGAAAAAACGATCCAGATCTCCACGTTGTCTGGGTATCAGAGAAAACGACCTCAGACGATAATCCACATTACCACCTCAACATCTTTGTAAATGGCAACGCCATACAAAATGGCTATTTGATCAAGGAAGCATTCAACCGGGCTGTAAAAAAGAAATTGGACACAGACAATGACGGACTGGTCAACTTCTCCAGCAGTAATGGAAAAATGGGCAAGTTCATCGAAAGAAACTCCCCTGACGTTGATGCCCAGATGGATGACGTGGTGTATACCGCCAGCTATCTGGCCAAGACCCGCTCAAAAGAGCACAACCCCAAGGGCTCACGGGTGCCTTCCAGCACACGCATACGCAAAAAATAGGCATCATATGCGCTATTAGCGCGACACTTCAAAAACTGGAGCCTCAAGATGCCCTCATCTACCTTTCCCGACTCATGTTCAGCTATCGACATCGACTTAGTTAGCCATACCTGCCAAGGCACAGATTGCCACTACATCTGCAAAGCCACCCTCAAGACGGATACAGGGCGCACGGTCTCTGCCCTGGGTGAAGCTGACAACCTACAGGCTGCCAGCGACAGATCACAGGCCAATGCGACACGTCTACTCAAGATTGGTATGTCTGACACACAGCCAGACGCCTATCCCCGTCAGCACACGGTCCAGACTCCAGAGAGGCCACAGGACAAAGCCATGTTCAATGGCGGTGGCTCCAAACCTGCTTCGGCAAAGCAGATAGACCTGGCGCAACAAATCGCTCAGGAAAAGGGGTTGTCAGCAGAGAGACAGAGCAACAAAACCTTTGGCAAGGCGCTGGCCCACTTGACTGGGGGTGAGATCAACATGCTCATCAGGACGCTGAAAGACTGTTGATAAAATTCCACAGCGTAAGCACACCGACAATGAACCCCCTCACCCCCCCACCATCACGCCATCGGCCTATATTACAAAGAGAGTGCTGCCCCAATCGCAGCACTCTCTTTGTATGAAAATTCAGTATACTATGCAGCCCACATATTCCCTCAACACCCTACAGCGCAATCAGGAGCGTTTGATGCACCAATACCGGCAGCATGACTTTGCCTATACGGATAGGCTCTTTAACAGGGGCATCGGCTCGGAAGACTTTTTCCGCTCTATCGAAAAAGAACTACCACCTGTGGTCTCCAGGGCAGAATTGTCCCGTATCACAGGAGGGCTTATTTCTGCAAAAACTCTCAGTAATGAAGACGCCCTGCATAAAGGCCCAAGAGAGCGCATCAGGGCCGGGGCCAAAGTAGGCTACAGCAAGGCGTCGGCCATGGCTTACCTGCGCAAGAAATTACAACCATTGTAATTTGATAGGAGAAATAATGAGTATCCTTGGGCGTAGAGAGGCCAGTTCCCAACGGCCTTCGTGCATTGGGAAATGGGATGTTTGCCGACGGTTGGATGATGGGAGCCGGATGAGTCGAGAGGCTCACGTCCGGTTCTGCGAGGGGCTGGGGGTGAGAATCCCCCGGCCTACTCACCCCTATATCCTCATGCGCAAAGTTTTTTATATCTTGTAGTCATTATGGATTGGCACAGCCGGAAAGTATTTTCCTGGCGATTTTCCAACACCATGGACACGGATTTTTGCGTCGCGGCCCTGGAAGAAGCCTTGGCGGAACACGGCAAGTCCGATATCTTCAACACCGACAAGGGCAGCCAGTTTACCAGTTTCGCTTTTACAGATGTCCTGCGGGAGAACGGCATCCGCATCTCCATGAATGGTCGCGGCCGCTGGCTGGATAACGCATTTATCGAACGCCTCTGGCGCTCGCTCAAGTATGAATGCGTGTATCTGCACGCTTTTGAAACCGGCTCCGAAGCTCGTGCCGGAATCGGCAGATGGATCGACTTTTACAATCGGCTCCGGCCTCACAGCAGCTTGGGCGGCTTGCCTCCGGACACTTACTACGAACAAGGGCTTGTAAAGGCAGCCTGATAAGGGAAAAACAAGCTAACGAATCGCTGTCTGCTGTCCGAACAATGGGGACCACCTCTCTGGGTGAAGGCTGGCGGCGCGGCGGATAAAACAAATGGAAACAGTTGATTTATATGAACAGGAACCAGTGATGCTGCTAGATAAGAAAAGAAGCCCTTCCATACCTCAACCAGGGAAAGAAACGCTCTCGTCTATGCGAGAAAGGTCCGTGGTTTCGTTTTTTTGCGGATGCGGAGGGCTTGACCTGGGGTTTCTCGGGGGCTTTTCGTACAAGGGCACCAAAGTCCCCAAGCTTCCATTCAAACTTCTCGCCGCTTATGACCATGATGACAAGTGCATTCAGACATACTTCAAGAATATTTCTGATCACGCAGAAGTTCGGGACCTATCCAGCTATAACCCTATCGAAGTTCCGGCCGCCGAAGTTTTGATAGGGGGATTCCCTTGCCAGGATTTCGCCACGTGCGGGCCACGTCATGGGCTGAAGTCCACTCGTGGAAGGTTGTACCAAGCACTGATTCAATACATGGAGGTTCACAGACCCCTTGTCGTCATTGGTGAAAATGTTCCAGGTCTCGCCAATATGAAACAAGGAGATGTGTTAAACACGATAAAACAGGACATCGCTTCGGCCGGATACAGGGTCGAGGTTTGGACTCTTTTTGCTCCAGATTATGGCGTTCCTCAGAGAAGGACGAGACTTTTCATTGTGGCGGTCAGAGACGATTTGCAGGGGTTTCCGGTCATGCCTAAGAGAACTCACGCCGAGGAACACTACAGGACGACTCGCTGGGCGATAGAAGATCTTGAAGGGATATCGGACGATTCAATTCCAAACCAGTCGCAATATTTCAGAGCGTCAAGAGCAAAAAAAGGAAATGGCCAAGGAGACGAGACCACGCCAGCCGATTCGCCTTCATACACAATCAGAGCTAACGCGAAGTCCCGTGTGCAGTTTCACTACTCTCTTGATAGACGGTTGACTGTCCGCGAGTGTGCCAGGTTGCAGACGTTTCCCGACAATTTTGATTTTCCCCATTCGGCCACGTCTAACATCATGCAAATTGGCAACGCCGTACCGCCGATTCTGGGAAATAAAGTTGCAAGAGCTATCGCCAAATATCTGGAGGGCGTGAAATGAAATCAGAGTCGCTAATAACGCAAGTCGTCGACATCACACCCACCCCGAGAATCCTTAGAACGTTGGGTGACATTCCGTTTGCCGCTTGGCAATGCTTGGCGGAACTGACCGACAATTCGCTGGACGCATTTTCTGAGGCTGAAAACAAAGGGAAAGTTATAAATGGTCCCAGGGTCGATATCCATTGGTCCAGTGATTCTGTCGCCGCTTATGATAGAGAAATTGTCGTTCAGGACAACGGGCTCGGCATGGAACTCGAAGTCCTCCAGAAAGCTGCTAAGGCGGGATATTCAAGCAACGATCCTATTCACAACCTTGGACTATTTGGAATGGGTTTCAATATCGCCACTGCCCGGCTTGGAGATGAAACTCTTTTTCTTTCGGCGACTCCAGATGGAACTGAATGGGTTGGAATTAAAATCAGTTTTGAACAATTGATAAAGGAGCAAACCTTTTCCGCTTCTGTTGTTAGGGAACCCAAAAAAACTCCGGACGAATCCGGCACTAAAATAATTGTCAAGAGCTTGAAGGACGGTGTTTTCGCGGAAATTAGAAAAAAGGAAAGCGCGATAAGAAGGCAGTTGGAGATAATTTACACGCCGATTCTCAGCAGAAAAAAGGTTTCAATCTTTGTACAGGGAAAGCAGCTTTCGCCTCGTCCACATTGCGTTTGGAGCGATTCAAGGTTTGTGGTCCGTAAAGGGGTTCGAGTAGAGGCGATCCAAAGAATAAACCGAGACCTCGGAGAGACATACTTCGACTCTCTGAAAAACCGATACCTGACCGAAGACGAAACCGCTGATCTCGATGTCTCGATTAGTAAAGGTGGTGTTTCTCCGACACACATAGTCAAACGTGCTCGTCGGCTTAAAGGTTGGATTGGTATCCAGCGGTATGCCGACCCATCTGATTTTGGTGTGGATTTTGTTCGTAACGGACGGAAAATACTGGTTTCCGACAAATCCCTTTTCAGCTACGAAAATCCGGATACTGGAACTTACACGTCTGAATACCCAGTCGAACTTGGATCGACGGTTGGCGGGAGAATCGTTGGCGAGCTTCATGTTGATTACCTGATCCCAACGTATCAAAAGAATGGGTTTGATATCACGGACAGAGCATGGCGACTCACACTGGAAGCCGTTCGAGGCGCTGGGCCGATTCTTCCCAAGAAAAGGCAAGCTTTGGGATACGATGGGGATAATGAGTCTCCTCTCGGCAGATTGGTCAATGCATACAGAAGAACAGACCCTGGCACAAAAAATCTCGCGGTTCCTAATTCACTGGCGAGGGAATTCGCCAAGCGTTTCTTTTCCGGAGACCTGGAGTACGAAACCGATGATAAGTGGTACAAGGTCGCGCAGGAATCAGACAGAGAACGGGGGGATGGCGGTAAAGGATTGACTCCGGTAAATTCTGGAGAGACTCCGTCAGATGACATTTCCAGCTATTTGCCTGGCGCTCAATCTGGGGCTGGCTCTCATACTCCCCCCCCTGTCAGTACTTCACCACAGCCAACACCTACTGTGGCTCCCGTTCCAGCGACTTCTGACAGAGATCTCTTGATTCAGCATTCTGACAAAGAGGAATCACTGTCAGGAAAATACTCTTACGACACAACTCCCGGAATGGAAATAACCGCCTGGAGAGTGCGTGACAGCCAAATCAAAATCCAAGGAAGCAGAGTGCCATGTCACCTTTATCAGGATGGAATCGAGGTTGATTTCTTTTTCGACCCGACTCATCCAATTCTATCCGAGTACCCACTTTCCCCTAAACAATTGTTGCTGCAGGGCTTGGCAGAAAAGTTTGCGCTCCGTGATCCTGGCGTGTCTATTCAAGCGGCTTTTATTGGGCTCGTTGACAATCACTTACTCGAAGAACGGATCAATCCCCAAGCTCTACAAGAACGGGCGCATTCGATTGTTTCCTCAATACGCGAAAAGCTACCTTCTTTGCTCGGTCATCGATTTGCCAAGGTAAAAGAAGTTATCCAGTCTGTTGAAGCTGAAGAGGAAGAACTGGCAAAACGTCTGCTTGATGAGGCTCCAAATCTGCTCGGTGCCTATCAAGACTCCAGTGAAGAATCGATTCAGTCTCTGGCGTTTGTTTGCGACACGACTATAAAACGGCTGATAGCCGTATTTCCGGAAGAGTTTATGGACAACAAGCTTTTCGCGCAGCCTTTTGCCAACCTAAAGATTGGTAATGAGGCGATGCGTGAACGGTTGCGAAAGAACTCCCTTGAACGTGTCCTGTCCTATTTTTCCGATGTTATTTTGCTTCTTCAGGGCGGAAGGGCACAGAGCAAACAAGAACTTTTGAGGCACGCGAACACACTGTCTCTGTTGGAAGGGCTCCTGGAATGAGTGAACCACAGAATGCGACTTTCCTGACTGAGGCTGTAATGGCTGGAGGTGACTGGAGATCTCTTGAGCTCGCAGTCTCCAGGTTATTGCTGCACTGCGGTTGGAAAAATATCCAATATGTTGGTGAGAGTGGAGACAAAGGGGCTGATGTCTTAGCAGTGAGAGCGAACCCCTCGAAAGGGATTGACGATTCATACCTCATACAGGTCAAGGCGGTCAATTCAAATTCCTATGTTGGCAAGTCCGCTGTCGATCAAGCCGTCAAGGGTCAAGCCTACTACAAAGCCAAAGTGGTAGTCGTTGCCACAAATGGAGACTTTACAAAATCAGCGTATGATAGAAGAGATGACCTCAACAGACAGGGATATGATGTTAGGCTCTGGAACGGAAAATTCCTGACAGATCTTGTTGCAAAATGGCCTGAATACAGTGAAGAAAAGAGGTCGTCTCGTGAATATCAGTCAAAGATAGTCGACTCGGTTGTAAAGGGTTTTCACAGTGGCCGAAGAAAGGCCCTATTCGTTGTCGCGACCGGGCTCGGAAAAACCGTCATCGCTTCATCGGTCGCCGACCTTCTTTATTCGACGGGCCTAAAAAAGATACTAGTCCTATGTCATGCTACAGACTTAGCCTTCCAACTCCAACGATCTTTCTGGGCGCAGATTTCCAAAAACATACCAACGAGAATATTCATGGATGGAGAGCCCCCTGTTCCATCCGACGGAATCAATTTCGGGCTGTATCAGACGCTGTTTGGGTATCTCGGAGGTATCGAGCCAACCGCTTTTGATCTCATTATCGTAGATGAAGCCCACCACGCTTTGGCAAACGCTTTTTCGTCATGCATTGAGCATCTTTCCCCAAAACTTCTTATTGGCATGACGGCCACTCCCTGGCGTGGCGACGGTACATCGATTGAGTCTATTTTTGGTGAGCCGATTGAAAAGGTGTCGTTGGTCGATGGCATGAGGATGGGGTTCCTTGCCAAAGTCGATTATCGGATGATGTGTGACAACATCGATTGGGAACAAATTCCGAAACTGGCTCGCACCTCGTTGTCCATCCGAGACCTTAACAAGCGACTTTTCCTGCCACAGAGGGATGACGCTGTTATCGCCAAGCTTCTTGAGTTGACCGCATCCATGGAACGTCCACGGATCGCGATATTTTCACCCTCAAAAAACCATGCGGACACATTCGCGGGGAAACTGGTGTCCTCGGGCATTCCAGCAGCCAACATGTCTGTTGATGACAAGGTTAAACGGCGACAGGTTCTGTTGAATTTCTCATCTGGAAAAATCAAAGCGGTTACGGCGGTCGATGTCCTGAATGAAGGTATTGACGTGCCTGACGTGAATATCCTTGTGTTCTTAAGGGCTACCCACTCCAGAAGGATATTCGTGCAACAACTCGGTAGAGGGCTCAGGATCTCACCAGGAAAAGAAAAAGTCATTGTACTGGACTTTGTCACGGACATAAGACGATTGGCGGCGGTCAAGGAGCTTGACAAGGAGGCCAAGGCCGACCCCAAGCCAGGTGAAGTTGAAACGGTTTTCCTGCGGGACGGGGTGGTGACTTTTAGCAATGAAAAAGCGCAGAAGTTCGTGGATGCATGGCTTGATGATGTGGCCAGCCTGCAGGACCAAGACGACGCTGAACGCCTGGCTTTTCCTGAAACGGAGGCTTGGTCATGAGCAAAAAGGTTCCTGATGACATCGCTAAAGAGATAAAAGAATGCGTCTTTCAAGAGGCTGACCGAGTTAATTATCTCGCACGTTCTAGGACAGACAACGGTAATTTCCTCGCGCAACTGGTTACCATGCCCAATGTCGGAGGAAGATTGTCCCAGTACATGAAAAAAGCGGAGGTCCGCACATATATAAAAGACGCGATTCTCAATCGGTATTCAAAAGATAAGACACAGGAGGAACGCCCAGACGACCTTGAGCCAATAATTTTGGAACAGATAGGGATTCAAGCACTCTTTGTGGAACAAGAGGCAAAAAGTCAGATTTCACTATTCAAGTCCCCTGCCGACGCCTGCTTTGTGGTTGTGGCGGATGGCACAGTTCTAAAGTGGGAAACCGCTTTACGCAAAGCGTTGCTTTATGTTGCCTCCAAACCGTTTTCTGAAAACTCCGACGCCTCAATAAAGATTGTTTTGACGTTGTTCGCTAGACACCAGAAGGTGTCTCCTTCCGATTGGCGCCATTTGGAAAAGGCGCTTTCGATGTGCAATGCGAAACCATATATCTATGGAGAAGGGTGATTGGACAATATCAGCAAAGAAGAACGAAGCCGAGTGATGGCTGCTGTAAAGCAAAAGGACACCAAGCCAGAAATGAAGGTGCGTTCTTTCCTGCACAAACATGGGCTGCGCTATCGTCTTCACGACAACAAGCTGCCAGGGAAACCAGACCTTGTTTTTCCAAGGTTTCGGACGGTTCTATTTATCCATGGCTGCTTTTGGCACGGTCACCCAGACGAGTTATGCAAATTAGCCAGAATCCCTAAATCGAATGTCAAATTTTGGAAAGACAAAATACGGGCAAACCGACAACGAGATGATAAAAATATCAAGCTATTGCAGGATCTCGGATGGAATGTTGTGGTGATATGGGAGTGTCAGCTTTGTAATAACGCAGCATTAGGTGGGCTTGTATTTCAAATTCGTAGCGCTCCAACGTTAAGGGACAAAGATCAAAAACGCTCAAGTGCAGAAGAACAACCATGAAGTCATGGGGAAAGCATGTCTATCGCATCGGCTCAGAGGAGCGCCATGAAGCTCGCACAGGTGTCTTAGGCTCTACTTCTAATCGCGCCTAAAAATGGGAGGATCTGGTCGTCTGTGATTCACAGGTGGTGCACCTTGTGGACAGGGATACGCCCGCGCATATTCTCATGACGACATTCTCCATTCTCATGGCACGGTTCAAGGGAGATTTGAATCAAATGGCTCGCGGGGCAGCAGCTCTGCAAAAACTCAAGCCAGGAGATCGGGTACTTATTCAGGAGGCCTGTTCGCACCATGCGCAGAAAGATGGCATAGGGCGCGTCAAGCTGCCACGCTGGCTGCAAAAAATGGCGGAGGGGGAACTGGAAATCACGGTAGCCGCAGGCAAGGAATTTTCCGGCTATGATCCGATGTGCAAAGCCGTGGTGCATTGCGGCGGGTGCGTTATTACACGGGGGCAGATGATGGCTCGGCAACGCGCGGCGGATATGGCCGGATGCCCCATGACCAATTACGGTGTGGCCATATCTCTTGTGCAGGGTGTTCTGCTGCGTGTGCTGAAGCCTTTTCCTGAGGCTCTTTCTGCGTTCAAGGCTGCAGTAAAAGACGGACTGTAATCTCTTATGATTGGGGCTGGATGTGGCAGATTGACCGCTATAAAACATACCGACTCGCAGCCCAGGTTGAGCATTATCTTGCAACATAAAAATAGGCACCACGGGAACTAATTTTTTGTATTAAGAAAACCAGTTGGGGGATATGCCCAGCACCATTGTGCCTCAAGTTTTTTCACCGATATATTACTCCAATGAGAAAAGCTGGAACAGTTTGGTAAAACATACCAAGTCCCCTACCCGGTACTATGCCGGACAGGGGATTCTCTTTTTTGGAGGTATTTTATGACCCTGTATCAATCAGAAAACATCACCGACTTGGCCAAGGCCCTGCTCAATGTGCAGCGAACTGTGCAGCCCATCGTTAGGGACGCTGAAAATCCTTTTACCAAAAGTTGGTACGCCAGCCTGAACAGCGTCATGGATGCCTGCCGCGATGCGCTTATCGAAAACGGCATCTGGCTGTGCCAGTATCCTGTGCCTGCGGAGCAGCCTAACTCCTTAGGGCTGGTTACCAAGTTGACGCATGCAGAGTCTGGTCAGTGGCAAAGCTCTCTTGCTGTTGTTCCATTGCCAAAGGCCGACCCTCAGGGCATGGGATCTGCAATAACATACGCTCGTCGCTACGCTCTGACAGCCATGCTGGGCATGGTGACGGAAGATGATGATGGTGAGAGGGCAAAAACTGGTCGAAAATCGGCCTCACGCCCTAAACTGCCTGTAAACGCTCCAGAGACGAAAAAAGCATCTCCACGCGACCCATCCATCAAAAACAATTCTTCAACAACCTCAAATCGACCGCCAGCCGGGCTTGAAAATCTGCCTCCGCTGGAAGGCATCGCCTACCAGCAGGTGACTGCTCAGGATGGGCGGCCCTGCATCATTGCCAGTGGCAACACACAGGCTAAGAAGGAACTGCTCACGGGCGCGGGCTTTCGCTGGAATGCACAACGTAAACTATGGTGGAAATATGTTGATGCCGCATAGCAAAAACAAAAATACCGAGTAAGAGGGCTGCCTGATGGCAGCCCTCTTACTTTTATAGGGATGCAATCATGATAAACACCGACCGCACGGAAGGTTTGCGGGCATTAATTCGTCAAGGGCTTCAGGCTGTCTCACAACAAAACACGGCAGCCCACTTGGGCGACCGCTCCACCTATGTGGGCATGAGCGATATTGGCCAGCACTGGGAGTGCCCTCGTGCCACTTTGGCCCGCAAGGTGCTGCCCACTGCTGACAGCCTGGAACGCCTGTTGACTCTGCAACGGGGCCATTGGTTTGAAACTGGCGTGGGGCAGGCGCTGGCGTCGCTGGGCCTGCATGTTTTACCCCAGCTTGAAATTAACTGGCAACATCAGAACGTGCCGATCAAGGCCCATCTGGATTTCGTGTTGGCCTGGGGTGCGCCCGTCAACGCTATTCGAATTCTGGAAGTGAAAAGCACGGATAAGCTGCCCGACACGCCGCACGACTCTCATCTGCTGCAACTGCACGGACAAATCGGTCTGCGGGCCATGGCCTGGGACAAGCCTGCCTTTAGCCTGCGAGCGGCAGACGGTACGCTTCTGCATGAAAAAATGACCTTTCCCCAGCTTTGCCATGCCCAACTTGGCCTTCAGTTGCCCAAACAAGCTGGAGAAGTGAGCCTGGAAGCCTGGCTGCTCTGTCTTTCGATGAAGGAGGTAAAGACGTTCGGCCCCTATAGCTTCAACCAAGCCATGTTGGATACGGCCCTTGACCACGCAAATCAACTCTGGGGCGACCTTACGGCCTACCGCGCCGGGAACTTGTCCCTCTCACAGGTGGATTGCGCCCAGGGCTTTTACCCGCTCTGCTCCTACTGCGAGTACAATGGCGATTGCCCCAAATTCCCGCAGGGTGTGCAAATGCCACAATGGGAACCTGCTCTGGACAAGCTGGCTGCTCTCAAAAAACAGCGCACCACTTTGGATGCTGAAATCAAGGAGATGGAAACCGTGCTCAAGCTGGTGCATCGGCAGGCTGGCACTCGTGACTGGGTGAATACTGCAAATTACCGCTTCCGCATGTCCGTGGCCGCAGGCCGAACCACATTGGACAAAAACGCGCTACGGGAAGAACTGTCCGAGATCTTCAGCTCTGAACATCTGGGTGACATTGACGTGGACGCCCTGCTGGCCCGCTGCGAGCGCACAGGCGCACCTTTCGAGCGTTTGTGCATTTCACCAACCAACTGAACACAAAGGAGGTTATCAGTAGGAGACTATTCTGACGTGGCCCTGTGCCTGACCATGGCTGGCGTGGCACAACTGGCAACAGCCATAAAAGCGCGGGTGGCAGCACCCCCACAGACTTTGCCTGCAGCACCATAAAGGAATTGATCGGCGGCGAACCTGCTTACAAGGACGCGGCCACCGGGCGGTGGCATCTTTCTGGAGCTGCATAAAGTGGTATGCCGATTTTGTCGGTGAAAACCATGACGACACCGAAGTAAACGGCGGTTTTTGGGACAATACGCTGGGCATGTGCCTTGTGCGGGAGATTGCATTTGGCTGATCAGGCTGGGTACTGCCGCGATGTGTGCAGAACGGTTACAATGCGTATCGCATCGGGTGAGCATGTGTACACAAGCAAATAGTGCTTATGGACAACAAGCTCACGGGTTCCGGCCACACGTCCTGGCTTGCCCATTTCAGGGAACGTCAACAGCTGATTCGCCTGACTGTTGAACAAGTCATCCAGCACGTTTGCAGCATGGCTATCATGCTCAAAAATGAAGGCATAAATCTGTTTCCGGTCTTCTAAAGATTGAGGAGCCCAGATCAGATTCATAGATATCCATCTCGGTCGGCTGTCAACGAAGATTTAAAGGCTCCCATCTGCGCAAGAGCCTGTTCCTGTGTCAGGCCACGGCCCTCCTTCAATTCTCGCAAGCCGCGCTCTACCTTGCCTTTAAACCACATGTCGTACTGACTCCTACGTGCGTCCTGCTGCACATATTCAGCCATAAACGCTCTCAGAAGTTCAGTGTTATCGCAGGCGTTCTTTTCAGCGACATGCGCAAAGGCATTCAACAGACTGGCGTCAACAGAAAAACTGACTGTTTGCTCTGGCATAAATACCCCCCTGTTTATAATGAGAATAGGGTCTTGCTTGCTTTCGGTCAAGCGCATAGCGGATAGCATACGCAATACAAAAAGGGAAAAACAATGAAAAACTCCATAGAGATAGATCTCTCCGCACTCCAGTCCACCGACCTTGACGCAGGTCAGGTTTTCAGCGGTAAGCCCTCTGGCACCACGGTCAGGGGTTATGCCGCTGCCTCGGCCTATACTCCGGCCATTGACCCTGACTATATTTTCCACGAATCCAGCCGCGACATCGTAGTTTGGTTTGTTAATCCTCAAGGGCTTCAGGAACCGCTCTATGTCTTTGGCCCCACGGGCTGCGGCAAAACAAGCTGCATCAAGCAGTTGGCGGCCCGCCTCAACTATCCTGTCTTCGAAGTGACTGGACACGGGCGGCTGGAATTCGCCGACCTGGTGGGGCACCTGACTGTCAAAGACGGTAACATGACCTTTGAATACGGCCCGCTTGCCCTTGCCATGCGGTACGGGGCGATAATTTTGCTGAATGAGATTGATTTAACTTCGCCGGAAATCGCCGCTGGCTTGAACAGCGTGCTGGACGGTTCCTCTTTGTGCGTAGCGGAAAATGGAGGCGAGATCATACCGCCGCACCCCATGTTCCGTTTCGTGGCCACAGCCAATACCAATGGTGCTGGTGATGACACGGGCCTCTACCAAGGAACCCAGAGGCAAAACCTTGCATGGCTGGATCGTTTCATCATCTGCGAAGTGGGCTATCCTGCTGCGGATGTGGAAAAGAAACTGCTAGCCCAGCGTTTCCCTTCGCTGCCCGAAACCCTCTGCGCCACCATGGTGGATTACGCCAATGAAGTCCGCAAACTGTTCATGGGCGAGGCTTCCACCGGCAACTTGACCAACACCATTGAAGTCACCTTCTCCACGCGCAGCTTGCTGCGCTGGGGAGATCTGACCGTGCGCTTTCAGCCCCTGGCCCATCGGGGCATCCAGCCAATCACCTATGCCCTTGACCGGGCACTGGCCTACCGGGCCAGCCGCGAGACCCGCGCCATGCTGCACGAACTGGCACAACGCATGTTTCCTCAACATACGGAAGCGCACATCAAGGCAATGGGGTCCGACCCAGAGGAAGAATTCCTGCAAGGTGAGCAAGCTTTGCGTTTCATGCGCGGCCAACTGCACACCACGCCGACGGTAACCAAGCCCCGCGTTCATCTTCAGGTAGTCCATAACCTTCCCGGCAAAAAGCATGATGGCAAATTCTGGGTCGGCGAGGCCCGGCCCGAAGGCCTTACGCTCCACTGGGGCAAACCTGACACCGCCGGGCAACAACACTTTATCCCCGCTGAAAATTGTGCGGGCAATAACTCCGTCCTCGAACTTGAATCCCGTGCAGCCAAAAAGCTCACGGAAGGCTACCTCCTCAACACGACAAAAAGTTCACTATAGGAGAGCATCATGACACACGTCCTTTCAGACATTCGCATTCTGGACAATTTGCTGGCCCTCAATCTCAACGTCAGCTTGTGGTCGGCCCGCCGCAAAATGAGTCAGGAGGACCTGGGCGGTGCGGAATTGCCGCCCGACGATCTGGCCTCTCTTGGCTCCAAGCGCATTGCCGACCCGGAAAACCTTAAAGTATTCGGCACACTCAAGGCCCGCGCCTTCAACTATCTGGACAGGCATGGGGTGCGCTTCATGTCCGGCTGGGCCATACCCGAAGAAAAGGCCGGTGAAATTGTGCAGGAGCTGCTCAGCATCCGCAGCGACTTCCAGAAAGAAAAGGAAGCCTTTCTGGCAAGCTATGACCAGAACGTCCAGGCCTGGATTGAAAAGCATCATCAATGGGGCGAAATCATCCGCAACTCCACCGTGGGGCCGGACTATGTTCGCAGCCGCATGGATTTTCGCTGGCAGCTCTATAAAGTGGCCCCTCTGGAACAGCATACGGACAATACCGCAGTGCTGGAGGCTGGTCTGGCAGAAGAGGTGCAGGGCCTGGGCGGCACGCTCTTCGGTGAAGTGGCCAAGTCTGCCGAAGACATATGGCGCAGGGTGTACCACGGAAAAACAGAGGTAACCCACAAAGCGCTTTCGCCCCTGCGGACGCTGCATGCCAAGCTCACGGGCCTTTCTTTCGTAGAACCGCATGTGGCCCCTGTAGCGGATATCGTGCAGGCTGCACTGCTGCGTATGCCCAAGAAGGGCAACATCAGCGGGCCGGACTTACTTCTCCTGCAAGGCCTGGTCTGCCTGCTCAAAGACAGTACGGCCCTCGTGGGGCATGCCCAGAAGATTATCGAGGGCTACGGCCCGGCCTTTGTGCTGGACTCCCTGCTGGCTGGGCCGGACGACACCTCAAGTGTGCAGGTGCATAACACCGCAGGCGAAGAATCAGTCGAAGAGCCTATTCTACCAGATATCCCTATGCCAGACGATGCGTTGCCACATCCTGTCATTCCCAGCCTGGGCTTGTGGTGACGCCATGATCCGTTCCAAAGATATCCTCAACTGTCTGCCCCTGCTTGCGTCAGTGCTGGGCGACCAGTACGGGGTGCAGGTGCGTATCGGCGGCAAGGAGGCCTGCACCAACGGTAAAGTCATTCAGTTGCCTTCATTGCCTATGGATTGCGAGCCGGAAATGTTGGCGTTGGCCAAAGGTTTTTGCGATCACGAGGCGGCCCATATACGGCACACGGATTTTGCTGTGTTGCAAGCCGCCAGGCTTGATCCTGTAACCTTCAACCTGCTCAACTGTCTGGAGGACTGGCGCATTGAAAAGCAACTGTCCGCCATCTTCCCTGGCTGCCGCCAGAATCTGAACTGGTTGATACGACGATTCTTTGTAGAGCAGGTACAGCCAAGGGCCGGGGGTGATTCCCCGGCCCTTGCTGTTTTGGACTATGTGTTGTTGACGGTGAGAGCCTGGGATGTGGAAGAGGTCAACAGGGTTCGACTGCAGGTCGCCGCGATCCTGCGGCAGCGCTTTCCCGGCCTCAAGGAAACACTGGACGCCATTCTGGCCAAGGTCCACATCCATTGCCCGGACACGGCTTCAGCCATCGCCTATGCCAGTCAGTTGGCACAAAGTATCCGGCAGTGGGAACCGCAGCAGCAGGCAAAACACGGTGAAAATCATAAGCCAGGTAAAGGAGACAAAGGCCGCTCATCTGGTACGGATGCGGGTATGGGGAATAGCGCTGACCACAGCGATTCCGCTTTACAAATGGAACAAAAAGGCTCGTCAGCTTGTACATCGCAAACAGACCTGTCCGCATCTTCATCTCACAGTAGAGCCAAGGATCAACTGACAGCCCTGCTGCATGCCGAGGCACAAGACCTGCCGCAAAACCTCGGAGAGCTTCTGTCGGCAAACCTTGCCAGCGAACTGACGGAATCAACAGCCGAAACGGTTACAGTCGCTGTTGAAGGCTTTCGACAGACTGGAGCATTGCCGGAAGCGCAAAAGCTGCAAGCACTCCAAGCCAGCATTGCCCTCCGTACCAGACTCCAGGGCTTTCTGCAGGCCCAGACGCAAAAGCGGTGCAGCATCGGTCGGCGCGGGGCCTTGCATACCGGATCGCTCCATAAACTACAAACAGGCAATCCGCGCATCTTCCGCAGAGAGGTGGAACAGCGGGGCCTCAACACCGCCGTACACATTCTACTGGACGTTAGCGGCAGCATGAGCGGCGCACCCATCGCCCTGGCAAGGCAGGCGTGCTTTGCGGTAACAAAAGCACTGGAAAATATCCAGGGCGTAAACCCTGCGGTCACGGCTTTTCCCGCGACGGCTTCCACAAGTTCCGTGTTCCCTATCATGCGGCACGGTCAAAAGGTGCCGGACTGCTTCGACATCAACGCATCCGGCGGCACCCCCCTAGCTGCGGCTTTGTGGTGGGCCATGCAGACCATGCTGTTCCTCAAAGAGCAACGAAAAATAATCCTGATCATCACTGACGGTGTACCCGATAGCACACACGCAGCACGACAGGCCTTGAATATAGCTCAAAAACTTGGTTTTGAGGTTTATGGCCTTGGCATCCGCGATGAACATATCGCTCATTTGCTGCCGCAGACGAGTCGGGTCATCAATGATCTGCCTGACCTGGTACCCGCTATGTTTAGTGTGCTTCAGGATGCGCTTCTGCAGGGAGGGGCTTCATGATGGTGCCACCAGACTTTTGCCACTGGAATCTGTACCGGGCGCTCCGTGCAATTCTCACACACAAACGGCGGCGCATCCCGCGCTGCTGACACCCAAGGAGGCAGTATGAACCCACTTGCATGGATACCTGTTGCCATCGCTGTACTGCAGGTCATCAAAGAAAACTGGGACGACTAACCATTAACAGGCACATAGGGGCGGGAGTTAGCCCGCCTCCTGCATTTATGCAACTGAAAAGGAGAATATTCATGAGCAAGACTTGGACATTCATTGGTGGCGAGGTGGCTGGTGCCGCAGGGGTATTCACTGCGGCGGGCGTAGCCGTGGCACTGGATGCCCGGAAAGATGGGAGTGGCGCCGTGGAAGAGCAGGATAAGCTGGCCCTGCCGGAAAGCGAAGGCAGGTAGAAATTGCGGGCGGGAAGCGGGGAAATCCCCGTTTCCCGCCTTGCATACCTATTTCAGCTTTCGTTTTTTGACAGTAGGGCTATAGGCAGGCCAGGACGCAACATGGGCGTTCCACAAGTGAATAGCGGCGGATTGGCTGATCGACTACTGCGAGGGATGATTATCGCAATCACAGCAGGCCAAACGGTAAGTGTCGTATGTCCTTCCATCTGTTGTAAGCGCAAATTTCAGGGCGCTGGTTCATTCATGGGGTTACCGGACGTGCCAACAATGTGCTATAGAATTGCATGGAGCCGTATCCATTTTCCGCAAAAAGGTTGGAAATAGGGTTGGAAAAATAAAAAGGCACTTACAGTGTATTCCTGTAAATGCCTAAATTTAATGGCGCGCCCGGCGCGATTCGAACGCACGACCTTTGGCTCCGGAGGCCAACGCTCTATCCGGCTGAGCTACGGGCGCATAAGAACTGTCTTGATATGCCGACTCGCCCTCCCTGTCAAGGGCGCAAAAGTACGCGTAACGTGTCGGGCGGACCCGGCCGCGATATGGCCGCGATATGGGCGAGGCCCGGGCAGCGCACATTCTCCAGCCCGACGGCGAGATTTCTTCGTTCGCCTTCCGCCGTACCGTCCTGGGGACAACTCCCGCCTTTGGCTCGTTTGCGTGCAGACCGCTTGTCAGGTATGCAAGCAACAGGGAGAACAACAATGACAAGCGCCATATCCCCATCCGCTTGGGCAGAACAGCCGGACAGGCGCGCTGCCGTACCCGCCTCTTCGTCTGCCGTCCCGCC
>NZ_JBAIYW010000306.1:0-1507 GCF_036763055.1 Desulfovibrio sp. 1214_IL3152
GCCGAGACGCGCCTGGGGTATGCCCCCCGCTTTGACGTGCGGCAGGGGCTGCGCCTGGCAGGCGACTGGTACGCCGCCAACCTGTAAGGCGTACGTGCCTCAGGCACGGTATTTCAAGATGTTCTGGCGCTTGCTACAGCGCTTGCAGCATAAAAACAGAACGGGACGGCAGTATCCATCGCCGTCCCGTTTTTGTCATTTCGTAACACGCGATTTTCTCTGTTCCTGCCCTGAAATTTTATGCGCCGGTTTGAGATACCCCTGGCAAAAAAGCGCTGCGTTGCGAGGCTGCCATAAAAAATATGGCGCTAATGGTATTTTTTATTGCCATATAATCCCGTATGTTGGCTTGAAAACGTTGCTGTGCGGGCATTGTGAAAAAAATATCTAATACGGGCAGGCTTGACACTTTTTTCTCAATGGGTCATTGCTTAGTCATGGTTAATGCGTGAGAGAGTCTCCAGCCATCAAAAAGCTAGGGGCACCGAAGGGGCAAAGCCGTCAGGCCGAAACTCTCAGGTAAAAGAATCGCGCATCCTCGTGCTACTGAATCCGTTTGTGGAGACAGGGCGTGCCATCAAACATCAGGTACGCTTATGCTCCACGTCCTTGTGACCAACAATCCCCGCTTTCAGGACATGTCGCCCGTGGGTTTGAGCATCAGGCTCATCTCGGGTTGAGGCGCGTCTGTTGTTCGCGCGGCGCGCGACCTGATTCACCAGGGTTGGCTTCTTGTCAATCATCCCCTCTACGGCAATTTTTTGCCGTGGCAGATGCCGTATCGTTCTCTCGTCCTTTCTTTTTCCGACCATGACGCTTCCCTGAGCGCCTCCGCTCCGGTGCATGTCTCTTCCCTTGAGCTTATCGAGCGGGCTCAGGGCCGTTATGCCGCCGCAGCCGGCCGCGCTCCCGTCCCTCTTGAGGGCCGGGCATTGCGGGACTGCGCCTTTGTGGACGTGGAACTTTTACGCGCAACTATCGAGAGTTTGAACTGTAGCATCGCAAGCCTTTCGACCCCCCACTGGAGGCCGCCTGTTTCAGAACCGGCCCGGCTTCCGCACGAAAAGGAGATGTAACGTGAAGTTGGAACTACACCGCATCATGGTCAGCAAGCTGGCCTTCGGCGCGCGCACAGGCATCCGTGACGGAGTGCTTACCGTCAATCGGGAAGAGCTGACAGCCCTGCTCAGGCAGGACGAACGCCTCGGCAGTGTCGAGATTGACGCCGCCCACCCCGGAGAAAGCGTGCGCATCATGCCCGTGAAAGACGCTATTGAACCCCGCTGCAAGCTGGAAGGCCCGGGAGAGGTGTTTCCCGGCTGGATCGGCGATGTGGAAAATGCCGGTGAAGGCAAGACTCTGGTGCTGACCGGCATGGCCGTGCTGACCACGGGCCGCGTGGTGGCCCCGCAGGAGGGCATTGTAGACATGAGCGGCCCCGGCGCTGACTACACCCCTTTTGCAAAGACCTGCAACCTGACGCTTGCCCTGTCCGCCGCCGCCGACC
>NZ_JBAIYW010000373.1:0-1492 GCF_036763055.1 Desulfovibrio sp. 1214_IL3152
GCTCTGGCGGCTGCGTGAGCAGACGTTCGCTACGGAGGCGTAAGCGCAGTTTATCTGCGCGGTTAAACGCCGAAGTGAGCGTGCCTTAAACTTTGAGAATGTATATTCTCAAAGTTAATCTGCTCTAAAGCACAGGCGCGGTCAGATCCAGGCAAAGCCTGACGCGAAAAATCTTCGGATACCCCGAAGACGGGCCGTAAGGCAGACGGCCCTTGGCAAGGCCCGGAACTTTTTATGCGGTTCCGGGCCTTGTTCCGTAAAAAAATATCATTCCGCGCTGGCATCGCGGCTCAAGTCGTGGCAACATGTTTTCAGAGCGGATGGAGTTTTATTGCTTGTCGCTTCCGGCGGCCGCGCCACGGCAGCCCATATGGACGGCGGGGCGCATATGCCGGGCCTTCCAGAGCATTTACACTTGAAATGCTCATACGGCAGGCAAAAGCCTGCCTGCCCGCATTTCGTGGCAAGGATTTTCCTGAAAATCCTTGCAGAGCAGTGAACTCATTTCATTCGCAAACTGCTCCAGCGGGTATCCGTTTCTGCCGCCGCCGGAGCGTGTTCAGGGTTGAAACTGCTCCAGTCATGGCGGGGCTTGCCATGACGGCAATTGTTGTGCAAAAAGCGAAACCTTGTTGGCGCGGAATCCGCGTCGGACAGCTTTCAACAAAAGAGACATGCCAATGCCCATTCTGGTTTGCGGCGGAGCCGGGTATATCGGTTCCCACAATGTGCGTTCCCTGTTGGCGCGTGGTGAAGAAGTAATTGTCATTGACAATTTTTTTACCGGCCACCGCGACTCGCTGCCTGACGGTATTACCCTGTACGAAGGCGATATTCGCCAGGGAGAATTGCTGGACAGGATTTTTTCCGAGCACCGCGTGGACGCCGTGCTGCATTTTGCCGCCAGTTCGCTGGTGGGCGAAAGCATGGAGCAGCCGCTCAAATATTTTCACAACAATGTCCACGGCATGCAAAGCCTGCTTGAATCTATGGTGCGCAACCGCGTAGACAAGATCGTATTTTCTTCGTCGGCGGCTGTTTACGGCGAGCAGGACAATGTGCCCATCAGCGAAGACGCGCCCCTCAGCCCCACCAATCCTTATGGCGAAAGCAAGCTCATTATGGAGCGCATGATGCACTGGGTGGGCAAGGCTCACGGCATACGCTTTGTGAGCCTGCGCTACTTCAACGTGGGGGGGGCCTGGCCCGGGGGCATTATCGGTGAGGACCACAGGCCGGAAAGCCACCTCATTCCCCTCATCCTGCAGGTTCCCCTGGGCAGACGTGAAACCGTGACCATTTTCGGCAATGACTATGCCACGCCTGACGGAACCTGTATCCGCGATTACATCGGCGTTATGGACCTGGCCGATGCGCATATGCGCGCGCTGGACTATCTGCGCGCGGGTGGCGGCAGCGAGGTGTGCAACCTCGGCAACGGCAAGGGCTTCAGCGTGCGCGAAATGGTGGCGGCCGCCTGCCGGGTCACGGA
>NZ_JBAIYW010000035.1:0-1491 GCF_036763055.1 Desulfovibrio sp. 1214_IL3152
CGCAGGGCAGGAAGGCTGTGCGCCGGGTCGTGCTCTGCCGTGACCGGCGTGTCAGGGGCTATATGCGCGGCAGGCGCGTGCGTATCCATCAGTACAGTCCCGAATAGCGGGCCAGAATAACCAGGCCGATGCCCACAACAATGGTCAGAAAATAGTTTTTGCTCCACCACGCCACCACCAGCGCCGGCAGGGCCGCCATGAGAAAGAGGTTGGACGGCCCGGCATTGAACGAACCTTCGTAGATGAAGATGTCCGGGCCTACCAGCGCGGCCATGACCGCCACAGGAACAAAGGAGAGCCAGTGCCGGAGAAGCGGGGGCAGGTTGTCGCCCTTGAGAAAGGTGACGGGCAGAATCTTGGGCAGCAGGGTTACCAGGGTGCTGCCCAGAATGCACAGGATGAGGCCCGTGTGGGTATCAAGCCAGCCGGATTCATTCATGAGCGCACCTCGTCGGAATGTGCGGGCGTGCGGGAGCGCGCGTTTTCCTTTTTCTCCCGGTACAGCAGCAGGGCCGTACCCAGGCTTGCGCCCGCCACTGTGGCAACGGCGATGTTCCACTGGCTCATACCCGCGCTTTTGAGGGCAATGGACAGGGTCATGGTGAAAAGGGCCACCAGAACATGCAGGCGGCTCACGCACTGCGGCACCAGCAGGGCCAGAAACATGGCCGTAAGCGCGTAATCAAGGCCCAGGGGTTTTACATCGCTGACCAGTTCGCCGCAAAACGCTCCTATGGCGCTGCCGCCCACCCAGGCAAGCTGTGTGGTCTGGTTGCACACAAATAGTGTGGTCAGGTTGCGCTTCCAGCCGTTCTGGAAGGCCGTGATGTGGACGGCAAAAGTTTCGTCCGTAAGGCCAAGCCCCAGCAGAAAGCGCTGCATGCGGGGCAGCCCCGCCAGCCAGGGAGACT
This sequence comes from Desulfovibrio sp. 1214_IL3152, assembly GCF_036763055.1. Classification (NCBI taxonomy): domain Bacteria; kingdom Pseudomonadati; phylum Thermodesulfobacteriota; class Desulfovibrionia; order Desulfovibrionales; family Desulfovibrionaceae; genus Desulfovibrio; species Desulfovibrio sp. 1214_IL3152. The sequence continues at coordinate 912 of NZ_JBAIYW010000035.1, forward strand.
CTGCGGCCGACTGGAGCAGGTAACGCAGATTCACGATAAAAACCGCCGCCATGATGGACAGCGCTCCTGCTCCCGCTCCCCACATGCTGGCAAAGACAAACTGTCCCGAGCCGGAAAACATGAGTACCGACATGGCGACAGCCAGGGAAGGGGGAATGTTGTTTTTGACCGCCAGAACGCCAAAGGCAAAGCCTACCGGGGTATACCCGAGAACAATGGGCAGTGCGCGGCGCAGCCCCTCCGCCAGGGGGGACGCGGGGGAAATGCTCGACATGTTGCAAACCTCGCCGGATACCGGAAAAGAAAAGGGCTACCCTTTTTGGTGCTGCGTGGCAAGTCGGCGTTTCACCACCAGAATGTGGGATATTTTTTCCCGGCGGCAAGGTTGTTGGCTGCAAGGGCCAGCAAAAGCATGCACACGGCTCCTGCGGCGCAAGGCAGCAAGACGTACCAGTAGCCCATGCTGTGGATGCCAGGCCCGCCGATAACGGCAATAAGGGCCGTGGCTCCGCCCGGAGGGTGCAGGGTCTGGGTCATGTGCATAAGGGCGATGGCTGTGGAAACGGCCAGCGCCGAGGCA
>NZ_JBAIYW010000081.1:0-1485 GCF_036763055.1 Desulfovibrio sp. 1214_IL3152
CCGCCTGGATACAGGCCTGCGCCGCCACAACCGGGGTGAATGCCCACTGGTTGTTTTTCGGCAGCGGCCCCATGCGGCTTCCCGAAGCTGCCGAGGGTGAACTGCCGTCCATACACGGCGACTGCAAGGCGGATCTCATACATGTTCCCCTGGCTGAAGCCAGGCTTTCCGCAGGTACGGGCAGCCTGGAGGTCAGCGAACGCAGCGAAGACAGCTACGCCTTCAGAGGCGACTTTTTACGCCGCAAAGGCAACCCCCGGCGCATGGTCCTCATGCGCGTGTCCGGCGACAGCATGGTTCCGGAAATATTTGATAATGACCTTGTGCTGCTGGATAGGGGCCAGACGGAAATCAGCCCTGGCCGCCTTTATGCCGTGGGTTTTGAAGACGCCATCTATATAAAGCGCATTGACAAGGTTCCCGGCAAAATAATCCTGCACAGCGTCAATCCCGCCTATCCCCCGGTGAGTCTGGACCTGCGCGGCGACCTTGCCGACCAGTTCAGGGTTATCGGCCGCGTACTGTGGTCCGGGCGTGAATACCGGTAGGGAACATGGCTGGCGCAGTGGCATCGGGCAAATGCTGCGACCCGCTTGCGCAAAAATAAAATGCTCCAGATGACGAAAATGCCGCCGCAGGCGCGCCTCGACCTATTGCGCCTCCCTGGGGCTGCGCGTACACTGCGCGCAATATGGTCTTTTCCAGTAAGGAGTACAGGATGTTGCAAGGTCGTTTGCATCTTTTCGGCGTCATATTGCCCATCATAGCCATTCTGACTCTGCTTTCTTTTTCTTCCAGCGTCTCCGGCGCGGAAAAGCATGCGGAAAGCCAGGCGGTTCCGGCCGGAAACCCGTCCAGCCAGTCCGGCAGCAGCAGCCATGACCAGGGAAGCCGGACGGATGGTCAGGAAAAAGATCAGAATGATGAGGCTCCGCCACCGGTCGACGGTCTTTTCAGCCCAGACTACCAGACGTGTATGGACAGTGCCGCTGGCGTGACCACCGATATGCAGGACTGCATCAATGCGGAACTGGAACGGCTCGAAAAGATTGTCGCCGTGCGGCAGATTGCCCTGCCCCCTGTGCTTGGTGAAGAAAGAAGCAAATCGCTGCGCGAAACCCTCGCGGCATGGGACGCCATGCGCAAAAGCGGCTCTGCGACCATGTATGATCCTGACGGGGGCACACTGTCGCCGCTCATGGCTTCCCTGTGGTATCTGGAGCAGACCGCGCGCATGGTGCAGTGGCTGAACGCGCTGGGGGAAAACCCCGAATAGGCGGAAGATTTTTTTGACACCATGCGCGCCTGAAGCACGCTCATGGTCTTTATCTGCGCGATCAGCCAGAGCAGTCTGCTGCACTGCTCTGTTCTGCTCTGTTCTGTTCTGGCAGCTGCGTGAGCAGTCGCCCTGTTGCCACTCCATCCGGCGGCGGCCTAGAGGCCGCCGCCCGGAGAGCGGTCACCCGCAGCCTGACCGGAGGCCGC
>NZ_JBAIYW010000450.1:0-1483 GCF_036763055.1 Desulfovibrio sp. 1214_IL3152
ACGCTGCGGCTCGTGGGCGAAGTGGATAATCTGCGCGTGGTGCGCGAAATGACCTTCAGCGCCACCAACTACCTTATCCGCGAAAAAATCCGTGTGGTAAACCAGAGCCAGCAGGCCCGCAGCGTGCGCGTGAGCTACACTGTGGCCGCCGATGCCAGCAACGCCGCAGGCGACCGTTACGACGCCATGCGTGTGGCCTGGGACAACGACGGCAGCCTCAAGGAAGAAAGTTCGGCCAGCACTCTTGAAAGCACCGGCGTGCAGGCGGTGGGCAAGATTTACTGGGCCGGGGCCATGAGCACGTATTTTCTTTCGGCTGTGCTGCCCGGTGATGTGAATAACGTGACCGTCAAGGGCGTTATGCAGCAGAACGTGTACCGCACCGCCGTGGAAGAGCAGGAAACCCTGCTTGGCCCCGGACAGGAAAAGGAGCTTTCCGTTTCTTACTGGGTCGGTCCCAAGGTGCGCTCCGAGCTTCAGGCCGTTTCGCCCCAGCTTGCCAAAAGCGTTGATCTGGGCTTTTTCCACATCATCGCCAAGGGCCTTTTGTGGCTGCTGGAATTTTTCCACAAGTATGTGCACAACTGGGGTCTGGCGATCATTCTGCTGACTGTGCTCATCAAGGCGGCGTTCTGGCCGCTGACGGCAAAAAGTTACGCTTCCATGGAAAAGATGAAGAAGCTCCAGCCGCACATGATGGAAATTCGTGAGAAGTTCAAGGACAACAAGGAACAGATGAACAAAGAGGTCATGGCCCTCTACAAGACCTATGGCGTCAATCCCGCCAGCGGCTGTGTGCCTATCCTCATCCAGTTGCCCGTGTTCTTTGGTCTGTACCAGGCCCTGCTCACGTCCATCGAGCTGCGCCACGCGCCCTTCATCACCTATCTGCCCGGTACGGACATCCTTTGGCTGGCTGACCTGTCCACCAAGGACCCCCTGTACATTACGCCCGTGATCATGGGCCTGACCATGTTCCTGCAGCAGCGGATGAGCCCCCCGGCCACAGATCCCACGCAGCAGAAGATCATGATGTTTCTTCCCCTTATCTTTACGGCCCTTTTCCTGAACTTCCCTTCGGGGCTGGTGCTGTACTGGCTGGTCAACAACGTGCTTTCCATAGCCCAGCAGCAGATGATGATCCGGAAGTTCAAGAATCACGCCGCCGCGAAATAGCCGCAGCGACGGCCTGCGACACCTATTGGAACGAGGACGATTATGGAAGGCTTTAAGGAATTCCAGGGCAAAGACCTGGACAGCGCCATAGAGGAAGCCTGCGGCTACTTCAACACGGCGCGGGAAAAACTGGAAATCGAGATCGTGCAGGATTCCAAGTCCGGGATCTTCGGCATCGTCGGGGCGCGCAAGGCCAAGGTTCGTGCCCGCCGGGTGCAGTTGCGCGAGGCTGTTGAGAATATATTGGGACGCAAGGGGGGGGCTGCCCCCTCCGCCGATACTCCCGGCGATGCTTCCGCTGAAGCCG